>JBOFFB010000592.1:0-2078 GCA_051648385.1 Allobosea sp. | reverse complement strand
GTTGTGGCATGGAACAGGGATATCAGGCGACGATAACCCTCGCGGGCCTGCTGGAACCCTTTGTAGCTCGCGACCGCAAGATCGATCGGTGCGATCGCCCGTGCGGATATGATCGAGGCCGCGATGATCGTGCCGGCGGTCATCTCCCCCTTGACCACAAGATAGGCGCCAATGCCGAGCGTGGCCGACTGGATGACCATGCGCAGTGTGCGCGAGATCGAGGCGACGCTGCTCGAGACGTCATTGGCGCGCAAGGCGAGCGCGGAGTTGCGCAGGTTGAAGCTGCGCCAGCGCTCGAGCATGGCGCCGAGCATCCCCATGGACACAAGCGCCTCCGAGCCGCCAATCGAGCCCACACCCAGCATGTTGCGCTGCGAGGACATCTCGAAGGCCTGCTTCATCGGCTTGCGCGTCATCAGTTCGCCGGCAACCGCAACCACAGCGAGCAGCAAGGCACTCAAAGTGGCGAAGATGCCGATCAGCGGATGCAGGAAAAAGCAGATGATCAGATAGATCGGCAACCATGGCATGTCGAAGACAGCCACAGGTCCGGTCCCTGACAGAAAGCCCCTGATGGCGTCAAGGTCACGGAAGGGCTGCATCTGCTCGCCGATGCTGCTGGGCCGAGAGGCATGCTGGCGCACCACCCGAGAATAGAGTTGGGGCCCGACCTGTGCGTCGACTTTATCGGCAATCCGCCCGAAAATGCGCGTGCGGACCACATCGAGGAACCCCATGAACAGATAGGCGAACAGTGCGATGATGCTGAGCATGACCAGCGTCGGAACGCTGTAGCTGAGCAGCACCCGGTCATAGACCTGGAGCATATAGAACGAACCGGTGAGCATCAGGATGTTGATGACGCCGCTGAACAGGACAAGGGCCACGATCGCGCTACGACACTCCCTGAGCGCAGCGAGTATCAGATTGTCGTCTTTGGCACCTTGACCTGGGCTTGCCCCGCCTAAACGCATTGGGTGTCCTAGTTTCTCCAAAACCGACAGTTCGTCATCGCCTTCGCGCAAGAACTGCCTTGGCATGCGGATCGTCCGCTCTCATGCGAACAGCCGACCCTATCGTCACCTCTTTATCAATGAAGTGTGCGCATGCCAAACCCGATTCGCGATGTCTGGCCGCAGGACTTCAGACACCGTTAACCGCGGCAGCAAAAACGTGTGGCGAGCCAAGTCATTCAACGCAAAGCGTTGCTCCACAATAACAAAAACCAAGATCTTTGACCCGTGAAAGATCTTGGCGTTCCCCGCACAAAGCTCGGGCGCTCCGTCGTGCTTGCCAACAGGCCGTCGGTCAAAGCTGAACGCCTAGTGGCATCGGAGACTGGTACCCAGAGTATGTGAATGCATTGTGGCGACGTTGCCGAGAGGCAGCGCCGCCACAATGCAAATGGCCAGAGACACAGACAGAGGGGCTGTTGCCGCGTGCCTTGCGCCACCCCTCCGCTTTGCCCGTCAGTTCTGTGCGATGGCGACGCCGCGACGCAGTTCCGCATCGACCCACATGCCGCGCTCGGCCTGCCGGGCCTCACTGGCAGCAGCAGCCAGCCGCTCATCCCCGACCGCCCGGCCAAGGCCGTTGCGGACAACGAACTCAGCCAGATCGCGGCCATCCACAGCGCAGCCCTGCAGTGCCTTGGGCTGACCCGGCGCTGCCATCCACTGGCACGTCACTTCGCGCCGTGCGATCAGGTTGACGAACTGGATACGAGCCCGCGATCCACAAGCGACACGGGCACCATCGACCGAACGGCAGATCTTGTTGAACGACAGGGCTTCGATGCCAGGCAGTTCGATGCGGAGTTCCTCGGAGCCATCCATGCTCACGACATGGAAAGCCAGGCTGTCGCTGCGGACCGGCGAGCGATGCACGCGGTAGCGCACCGAGTTCTCGACCGGAGCCATTGCCGACTGCGTCTGCACGGCGGCGCTCTCGATCGACGCGACCGGCGCGTGGTCGATCTGGTGTTCCTCGGCGTTGGCACTGCCAAGGCCGAGTGTGCCGAAAGACAGCATGACCGCGATCATGGTCGCCTTGTTGGCAGTCGACATACTGAACGTCTT
>JBOFFB010000591.1:0-3259 GCA_051648385.1 Allobosea sp. | reverse complement strand
TGCTCCTCGGTTCCGGGCTTTGGCTCGCGGTTCTTCACGTAATACTCTTCGCGAAACACGAACATCACCACATCCGCATCCTGTTCGATAGAGCCGGAGTCGCGCAGATCCTGCAACTGCGGACGCTTGTCATCGCGCGATTCCACGCCGCGAGAGAGCTGCGACAGCGCGATCACTGGCACGTTCAGTTCCTTCGCCAGTGCTTTCAGGCCGGTGGTGATCTCGGTCACCTCCTGCACGCGGTTGTCGCCCTTCTTGTTTGAGCCTGACAAGAGCTGGAGGTAGTCGATGAACAGAATATCGAGCCCACGCTGGCGTTTGAGGCGGCGGGCGCGCGCAACAAGCTGGGCAATCGAGATGCCACCGGTCTGATCGATATAGAGCGGCATCTTTTCGATTTCGGCGGCAACATCCGAAAGTCGATAAAACTCGTTCTCGGTGATCTTGCCTTGCCTGATCTTGTAGGACGAGATGGCGGACTGCTCGGCGACGATACGCGTCGCGAGCTGTTCCGCCGACATTTCGAGCGAGAAAAACCCAACAATGGCACCATTCACCGTTTTCATCGCACCATCGGGTTGGCGCTCGCCTTTGTAGTGCTTGGCCATGTTGAAGGCGATGTTTGTCGCCAGCGACGTCTTGCCCATGGCCGGGCGGCCGGCGATGATGATCAGGTCGGAGTTCTGGAAGCCGCCCATGCGCTGGTCGAGATCACGCAGGCCGGTGGCAATCCCTGAGAGCCCGCCATCACGCTCATAGGCGCGCGCTGCCATGTCGATGGCAGTGGTGATGGCACTGGCGAACGGCTGGAAGCCGCCTTCATAGCGGCCCTTTTCAGCCAGTGCGAACAGCTTGCGCTCCGCATCTTCGATCTGCTCGCGCGGCGGGTTGTCGACCGGCGAGTCGTAGGCGACGTTGACGAGCTCCTCGCCAACCGTGATCAGGTTCCGGCGGATGGCAAGATCGTAGATCGTCTGGCCATAATCCTGCGCATTGATGACGGTGGTGGCTTCTGCAGCGAGGCGCGCCAGATACTGCGAAACCTTGAGCCCGCCAAGGTCGTCATCCTGCATGAAGGTCTTCAGCGTGATCGGATTGGCAATCTTGCCGGCGCGGATGAGGCTCGCTGTCGTCTCATAGATCTTCAAGTGGACCTGCTCGAAGAAATGTTCCGACAGCAGAAAATCCGAAACGCGATAGAACGCATCATTGTTGACGAGGATGGCACCCAGCAGCGCCTGCTCGGCCTCGATGTTATGAGGCGCAACCCGGTAGGAAGGGTCATTGCCTGTGTCAAGTTTCGCAGCGAGGGCAGTCACATTGGACATGGGTGTTTCCGATTGAGTCGGCTTGTGGAGTGTACCATCCAATGCGGCAGCGAAAGGTCAAAATCGGGCTGCACACCAATTCACAGGCGCAATAAAAAAGGCCGCCCGAAAGCGGCCTTTTCTTGTGTGTGGCAGTTTGATCGCAACTGCGGTCGCGCGCTCACATTTCGGCGTTCGGCCCGGCTTCGGCAAGGGCCGCGCCGATTTCGAGGCCAAGATCGTCGAGGTTGAATTCCTCGCGCACCGTTGCCAATTCGCCGCGCGCCTGACGCTCGGCTTCTTCTGCGCTGCGGGACACGTTCACGGTGATCTTTGAATCGACTTCCGGGTGCAGGATGACGTTGAGCGTGTAAATGCCCAGTGTCTTGATCGGCGCATTGATGATGATCTGGCCCTTGTCCACCGTGAAACCCTCGGCGGCCAGCGAAGCGACGATGTCGCGTGCCGACACCGAACCATACAGCGAGCCAGAGTCACCGGCCTGGCGGATGAGCACATACGATGTTCCGTCGAGCTTTTCTGCAACGGAAGCCGCTTCGGCCTTGGCTGCGAGGTTGCGTGTTTCGAGCTGGGCGCGCTGGTCGGTGAAGCGAGCCTTGTTGGCTTCGGTGGCGCGCAGGGCCTTGCCGCGTGGCAGCAGGAAATTACGGCCATAGCCGTCGCGGACGCGAACGACTTCGCCCATCTGGCCAAGCTTGGCGACGCGTTCGAGCAGGATGACTTCCATGGTGGTTCTCCCTTTGGATCTTCAGGTTGTTGTTGGGGTGAAAGGTGGGCGCTGGTTGCGCCGCGCCCGGAGGCGGAAGGCGCAGTCGACGAACCCAAAAATGGCGATCAGCGGCAACAGGATCGTCCCGGCGATGAAGAGGCTGGCATAGACAGCGATGAGCAAGCCGCTGCGCATGGGTTTTCCAACTGACATTTCGTGGATACCGGCAAGGCCATTGAGCATGAAGCCACTCATCAGCGCACCGAGGATCGCCATGCCGAAAAATCCGAAGAACCCGGGCAGGAAACACAGCACGACCGCAACTGCCATGATGCCAAGCGCCTCATAGGGCAGGTTGGTGGCCGGCAGGAATGGCCAAGGGCGCGGCAGGCGGCCCGACAGATGCACGGCCTTGGAGGCCATCCAGAGATTTGCCGTCAGCATGGGCACGAAAGACGCCCCCGCCAGAAACGGTGCCCAGGTGGCAAGGCCAGAGGCGACATCCGCGACAGTCAGGCCCTGCGGCAGGCGCGGCGGCGGCAAACTCGGCACTGCGCCCGACAGCACCGCCGTGATCGAACGCTCCATGGCGCTGCGATAGGCTTCGTGATCACCGGCAATCGCGATCGCACCAACAAGCGTCACCAGCGCGGAGGTTCCGACGACCCAGAGCAGAAGTCGGCCTGTGGGGTACCACTCGGTCACGCCCTTCTCGTCAGTGCGGCCAAGCAGCGCCATATAGGCAATGGCCCAGGCCGGTACAGCGATGCCGATGCCAAATGCAAGACCGGCCTGATAGCGCAGCACGGCGGCCAGCACGACAGTGCCAACCACGGTTGCGACGAGCCCGGCGCGATGACGCCAGCCCAAGGCAGCAATCAGAACAGGAAGTGGAGCCGCATATGACAGCAGCAACGCCAGCGGCGATCCTGTGATCACCACCGCAAACAGGAGCGCGGACACAAGTCCTGCGCCGATGCCGGCAATTAGATAGCTCATCATTCGTCCTGCTGTCCCGCGGCTCAGATTGTCCGGCGCGGTGAGAAGCGTTGGCTTCAACGGACCCGGCGGGTTTGCACCGCCGGGCGACTGGTCGGTATCAGCTGATCACGTAAGGCAGCAGGCCGAGGAAGCGGGCGCGCTTGATGGCGGTTGCCAGTTCGCGCTGCTTCTTGGCGCAGACGGCCGTGATGCGGGATGGAACGATCTTGCCGCGCTCGGA
>JBOFFB010000590.1:0-3283 GCA_051648385.1 Allobosea sp. | reverse complement strand
TGAAATCCCAAACGCGATTCCCCTGCTTCTGGACTGACCAAGCGGCTTCATACCCTTTGTTCAAAAAGGCCGAATAGTCGGAGCCGATGTCGGCAAAATCACGGACAATACGCGCTACCGCAAGGACCATGGCCTCGCGTTCGACGTCGCTCCATCCACCATGCATTCCGTATTGAATTTGCCAATCCGTTGCCCCCGTGGCAACGCGCGCATAGCGGTCCGGCACATGGTCACGGCTTCGCCAGTTCGCGATAGCACTTCGGCTTATCAGAAGCTTGAGGGCAAGGTCGCTATCCGTATCCACAGCGAACCGTCTCTTCAAATGATCAATGATCTCGACCGCGTTGCTCATGGCGCTTGACCGTCCCTTTGTGGACAAGTACTGTTTCATTATGAACCACTAAGTCCCACCGGGACCTGTCCTTCCACATGAATACTCCAAAGGCTTATCCCCTTGAGCCCGGTCGCCCAGGATGTAGTAGTCTGGGGTTGTGACCCGCGCTATGTTCCCATAATGTTCCTTCATGCCTGCACGCTGGTCATCAGATCGTCCCATGTCGCGCCAAGAGTTCGAGGCGCTGTTTGCCGACGACACGGCCTGCGCGGAATACCTCGCCAAGAAGCGCTGGCCCGAAGGCTTCATCTGTCCGGTTTGCGGCACCCGAAAGGGTTGGGCTCTGGATCGTAACAGGCCGACGTGGGAATGCGCAGACTGCAGGCGGCAGACTTCAGTAACCGCAGGCACGATCATGCATCGCAGCCATCTGCCACTCAAAACGTGGTTCCTTGCCGCGCACATCGTCGCCACCCACTCGAACGGCATCTCCGCTCTTCAGTTGCAGGGCCAACTGGGCATCGGCAGCTACAAGACCGCCTGGCTCCTGCTCCAGAAGCTCCGGCGCGCCATGGTCGATCCCGGACGCAGCCCGCAGCAAACCCTCGTCGAGATCGATGAAACCGAGATGCCGTTCCGCTCGAAGCACGACCCCGTCGACCGCAAGAAGGGCGGGCGCGCGCCGGTCGGCAAGATCTTCATCGTGGGCGCTGTCGAGCTGTCTGAAGACGGTCAGCCGCGCCGCATCCGTCTGGCCCACATCCCCGACGGATCCTCGAAGACGCTGCACGGGTTCATCGGAAAAGTGGTGACCCCGGGTGCTAGGGTGATCACCGACGGTTGGCCGGGCTATGAGAACCCGCCGGCCGACCCTCACGATGTGCGCGTTGTCGAGGGGCAGAAAGCGCATGAGTTGTTGAAATGGGTCCACCGCGTTTTCTCGAACCTCAAGCGATGGGCCAAAGGCGTCTTCCACGGACTGCGCAAGGCCCATGTCCAGCGCTACCTCGATGAATTCGTCTTCCGCTGGAACCGACGACGCCACACGCGTATCGCCCTTGATCGTCTCCTCGGGATCGGCATGGACCTCGGACCCGCCACCTGTCGTGACTTCGTCGATCAGCGGATCTAACCCTCCCGTGGCGCGATAATCAGGACTGCCTTGCGCGTTGCCGAAACGCAGATCACGCCAAAACGTGACACGCAAAGCATCACATTCCAAGCCAGATCGCCCGCTCCACGTGCGCCGCACAAAAGTTCCAGGACCTTACGGTGTCTTGTGCAACACAATATATCGAGCCTCCGGACTCAAAGGGATAAGCCTTCCGCTATGGATCGGGACCCGACCAGTGCAGGGCGATGATCCCGGGCCAGAGCATCGACCAGAACGGTGCCGCGGCTGAGGACAGCGCCAGTGTCATCCGGCGCCCCGAGATCACCAGCCGCGCGCCGGCCCGCAGGACCCGCTCGCGCAGGCGGCGCAGGCTCCAGCCCGTCCCTGTCGCCTTCGCCAGAACGCGGCGGGCGATGTGCATGATCTGGTAGGCGAGACAGGCGACAAGCAGCCGGACCTCGTTGCAGGAAAAGGCATCCACGGCCGGCGTCATCGACTTTGGCTTCTTGCCCTGCCAATGCGACTTCGCCCGGTTGGTCGAGGAATGAGCCATGTCGCGCCATTGGTCCGAGCGACAATGGCGAATGCCGGGGCCAGCACATCCTTCAACTCGCCCATGTGGCCCTCGGCCTTGCCGCGTTCGCGGTAGCGGGCCAGCACCTCGTCCCGCGTCTTCGCCGTCCACTTCAGCGAGGTGACCAGGAAGAAGCGATCCAGCAGGAGATCGCCCTCGCGCTCCTTGACGACCAGGATCACGCGCCGCGGCTTGTCCCAGCTGTCGGCCTGATACCGCAATTCATGGAGCCAGCTCCGGGGTTCTGCCGGGCGGCGCCCCGGCGGACGCTTCATGCAAGGCTCGGCCAGCCGGTCCGGCACCGGGTTGGCGCGCAGACGCAAGACATGGTCGATCCCGCGCAAGTCGAGACCAGAGAGCAGGGCTGCGGAAGGAAAGCCCGCATCGATGCGCACCATCGCCACGGCGCAGAAGGTCTTCCGCGCCCGATCAACAACATCGAGGATCACATCGAGCGCGCCGTCCGCGGTGCCGACATTGCCGGGGCGCAGCCGGGCGTCGAGCATGTCACCCGTCTCGGCAATCGAGGTGATCAGCGGATGGTGGATCCGGGCGTTGCAATGGCCGTTCCACTCGGCTTTCGGCTGATGCCCGTGCACCTCGATCGGCGCGCTGTCGACATCGGGCGTGACGCAGGCCAACTTCCTGCCGCCCTGCTCGGCCCTGATGCCACGGCCGGCAAGTTCCAGCACCGCCTCGCGCAGGACCTTGAGGTTGGCCGGCTCCGCCATCGGCGCGGTGAACCGCGACAACGTCGGTTGCGAGGCCAGTCCCGGCCCCCCGAGCGGCGTGAGCCCCGCCGCGGAACTCGCCGCCAACCGGAAGGCCGGGTCATGGCGCAGCGCATCCGCATCGTCGTGGTCACGCCAGCCCTGTGCCGACAGCAGCACGCCGGTGCGGATGAGCGAGGCGAGGTCGTGGGTTGCGTCCACCCGGCGGCGCGGGTCCTTCAGGCGGGCGGTCATCCAGCCAAGGATACCGCTGCGCTCGAGTATCTCTCTCAGCACCACCGCACCCGGATCGCCGGTCAGCCGGTCGGTCCTGCTCTCGATCCGAAGCGACCGGTTGAAACTGGGTGTGACCGGCTGTAACGTTTCACCCATGCGTGCGTCCGATGCTGCCGTCGCTTCCTGTCTAGCAGCTTGAATCTACAGCGATTTCAGACGCACGCAACCAATCCCGCCGATTTCCGTGAATAAGCCGGGGTGAAGTCACGGGCTGTAACAACTTTTGCGACGCAGGCGGGAATCAGAAGTGCACA
>JBOFFB010000589.1:0-4308 GCA_051648385.1 Allobosea sp. | reverse complement strand
AGTTCTTCTCGTTCGGCACCAATGATCTGACGCAGACAACGCTCGGCATCAGCCGCGATGATGCAGCCTCCTTCCTCGGGCCTTACACGATGAAAGGCATCCTGCCCGCCGATCCGTTCGTGACCATCGACCGCGACGGTGTGGGCGAGCTCGTTCGGATGGCAGTCGAACGCGGGCGCGAAACACGGCCCGACATCAAGCTCGGCATCTGCGGCGAGCATGGCGGCGATCCGGCCTCTATCCAGTTCTGCGAGGAGATCGGGCTCGACTACGTGTCGTGCTCGCCTTACCGGGTGCCGATCGCCCGCCTTGCCGCCGCGCAGGCCGCACTTGGCAAGGTGACAGCCAAGGAAGGGTGAGGACAAGGCTGACAGGCGGGTCGATGAACCTGCGCCTGGGCCTGTCAGCTACGCCTTCTTCGCGGTGATGTTGGCGGTGGGCGCTGGCATTGCTGCGGGCGCGATGTGAGCCTCAACCCAGATGTGCGGCGATCCCGCTCAAATCTGCGATCACCGCAAGCGGCGGCAGATCGGCATACTCCTCCGGCAGTCCCGCCCTGTTGCACCACAGACAGGCAAAGCCGAAGGCGGTCGCACCCGCCACATCCCAGCGGTTCGACGAGATGAACAGCACCTCGTCACGCGAGACGCCAAGCTGGTCCAGCACCGGCTGGTAGGCGCGGGGTGGCGGCTTGAACGTGCCCAGCAGATGCACCGAGATAACCGCATCGAGCAGCGGTGCAAGGCCCGCCGACGTCACGGCGCTGGCGAGCATGTCGGGTGATCCGTTCGACAGGATCGCGGTCCTGAGGCCGCGCGCCTTCAACTCGGCCAGCACGCGCGGCACCTCATGGTATGCACCGAGTTCGCGGTAGGCGGCCAGCAGCTTGCCGCGAAGCTCCGTGTCATGGATCGCGAACCGCGCCAGCGCAAAATCGAGCGCTGCCTCGGTCAGTTCCCAGAAATCCCGGTAGCGGCCCATCAGCGAGCGGGTCCAGGAATATTCGAGCTGCTTGGCGCGCCATAGCTCCGAGACTGCCTGCGCCTGGGGCCCGACCGCAGCCGAATGGCGGAAGACGGCGGCATGGACATCGAACAAGGTGCCGTAGGCATCGAACACCACGGCGCGGAATGGTTTGCTGGTCATGCCCCCAGCATCAAGCCCGCCGCTTCATTGTCAATCCATCCGTCTCAAGCTGCAATTGACAACGCCCTCGCTTTCTTCACATTGCAGATGCGAATTGGGCGGGGCTGTTTCAGGCTGGCCGGTTCCATAGAACACAACAATCAAGGCCGGAATGGCAGCCAGCCAAATCCCGCCGATGGCCCTTGGGAGGACCACAGATGACCATCACTTTCACACGCCGCGCCATGATGCGCACGACGGCTGCTTTCGGCATTGGCGCGGCTGCGCTGGCCACCGGTCTTGCCACTGGTCCCGGCCCGGCATCGGCGCAGGCCATCACGCTCCGGCTCTCGTCACCATCTTCGCCGACCGACCAGCGCGCACTGGCGCTGACCGAGATCTTCGGCCCCGCCATCAAGGACGTCGCGACCTTCCAGCCGCACTGGAACGCCACGCTGTTCAAGCAGGGCACCGAGCTTGAGGCCATCGCGCGCGGCAACCTCGAAATGTCGATCGCGTCAGCTCAGGAACTGGCAGCGCTTATCCCGGCCTGGTCGATCTTCACCGCCGGCTATCTGCTGCGTGATGCAGACCACCAGAAGAAGGTGTTTGCCTCGGATGTGATGGACGGCCTCAAGAAGCTTGCTGAAGACAAACTCGGCGTGAAGCTGCTCTCGGTCATGTATCTCGGCCGCCGCCAGGTGAACCTGCGCACCGAAAAGGAGATCAAGACGCCCGAGGACATGGCTGGTCTCAAGCTGCGCATGCCCGGCACCGAAGCCTGGCTGTTCCTTGGCAAGGCACTTGGTGCCAATCCGCTGCCGCTGGCCTTCACCGAAATCTACACCGCGCTGCAGTCCGGCGCGGTCGATGGGCAGGACAATCCGCTGCCAACGGTGCGCGACTCCAAGTTCTTCGAGGTCACCAAGCAGATCGTGCTGACCAGCCACCTGGTCGACCAGAATTACCTCGCCATCTCCAAGAAGACGTGGGACCGCTTCAACCCAGCGCAGCAGGCCGTGATCCAGAAGGCCGCCGACGATGCCGCCGAGCGCGGTCGCCAGCGCCAGCTCGCGCTGGAAACCGAGCTCGAGGCGTTCTTCAAGGAGAAGGGTCTGAAGGTCTATACGCCGGACGTCGATGCTTTCCGCAAGAAGGTGCAGGCCGAATATGCTGCATCGAAATTCGCAGCTGACTGGCCAGCCGGCATGGTCGACCGCATCAACGCGGTGCGCTGACGGCGTGGCAAGCTGAGCGAAGTTGCCGCGATGAAGAGATTGCTTGAACGCCTGCGCCTCGTGGCGCTGGACATCGCGGCAATCATGCTCGGTGCGTTGTTCGTCATCTTCCTCATCCAGATCGCGGCGCGCTATGTCTTCAATGCGCCGCTGGCCTGGACGCTTGAAGCATGTCTGACCTTGTGGCTCTGGGTCGTGTTCTGGAGCGGTGCGTTCGTCCTGAGGGAAAAGGACCATGTCCGTTTCGACGTGCTCTACGATGCGGTCGGGCCGCGCTTCAGGCGCGGCTTCGCGCTGATTACTGCTGCTGCGATTGCGGGCGGCTTTCTGGCAGCCTTGCCCGCGACCTGGAACTACATCGACTTTTACCAGATCAAGCGCAGTTCCGTGCTTGGCATCAGGCTTGACGTGGTTTTCAGCATTTACGGGATTTTCGCTGGCGTGCTGGTGCTGCGGTATGCTTGGCGTGCCTTGCTGTTGGTCAAGGGGGCTGATCCGGATGAGCTTGACGGCCGTGAGGCTGGTGACGGGTATAACGTCCAATGAGCATGGCGCTGCTGTCCTGCCTGTGCGCACTCATTGCGCTCGCCACCATCGGCGCGCCGATTCCGCTGACCATGATCGTTTCGGCAATCATCTATCTTGCCGTCAAGGGACAGGATCTCGGCCTCGCGGCAGAGCAGATCATTCAGGGCCTGTATGATTCGTTCGTGATCCTTGCGATCCCGCTGTTCATCGTGGCGGCCAATTTCATGAACGCGGGCACCATTTCCGCGCGTCTCACCGATTTCTGCCTCGCCATTGTCGGTCGTCTCAAGGGCGGCATGGGCCATGTCAACGTCGTCACCAGCGTGATCTTTGCCGGCATGTCGGGCTCTGCCGTGGCGGACGTGGTCGGCATGGGCAAAATGTCAATCGACATGATGATCAAGGACAACCGCTACCCGCTCGGCTACGCGGCGGCGATCACGGCGGCAACGGCGGTGATTGGCCCGATCATCCCGCCCTCGATCCCGATGGTGCTGTACTCGCTCGTGTCGGATGCCTCGATTGGTTATCTGTTTCTCGGTGGCGTGATGCCGGGACTGATCATGGCGTCGGCGATGATGCTGCTCAATACCTACACCGCTCACAAGCTCGACATACCGCTCGAAAAGCCAGTCCCCCTGCGCGACATTCCCGGCATCACCTTCAAGGCCCTGCCCGCGCTGATGATGCCGGTAATCCTGCTGGCAGGCATCTATGGCGGCGCAACCACGCCGACCGAGGCTGCTGCCATTGCGGCTGCCTACGCCTTCCTGGTTGCAGCTTTCGTCTACCGTGCGCTCAGCTTTGCCAGCATCCGCACCGTGATGCACGACAGCGTGCGCTCGTCGGCGTCGGTCGGTCTCATCATCGGCTCGGCCCTGGTGTTCAACTACATCGTGGCCAGCGAGAACATTCCGGCTCAGGTGCAACAGATGATGAAGGGGGTCGAGATTTCGCCCCTGATGTTCATGCTGTTGTTGAACCTGCTGTTCCTGCTGCTCGGCTGTTTTCTCGATGCTTCGACAATCATCCTTGTCATCATTCCGGTGTTCATACCGACCGTGAAGGCACTCGGTATCGACCTTGTTCATTTCGGTATTGTAGCGGTGGTCAATTGCATGATCGGGTTGATCACGCCACCGTATGGCGTGCTGCTGTTCGTGCTGAACGCCGTCACCGGCATTCCGCTCAAGGTCATCATCGATGCGATCTGGCCATGGGTCGCGGTGCTGATCATCTGCCTTCTGGGCATGATTCTCGTGCCGGATGTGGTGCTCTGGCTGCCGAAGCGCTTTGGCTATGCGGGCTAGCATCATCACTCAATCCGTCATTGCTTCGTTGCATAGCAATGACAGACAACAGCCCGTATTTGCTGCAAGGGTAACAGACGCCCATCAACCAGTTCTTGAGAATTGCA
>JBOFFB010000588.1:0-5647 GCA_051648385.1 Allobosea sp. | reverse complement strand
TCGACGTGGCAATGCCCGACAAAAGGGCGAGGATCGTATCGCGACGAGTGAGAACAGTGGTCATGAGCGTCAGTTCTTCTTTTCATCCATGCATTCACACGCATCGTATCGTAAACCATGCGCGTATCGTTCGACCAGGCCAGCACCGACACTGATGCGCCCACAACACGATCAGCTTCGGCAGCCGCATCAGCGTTGGTTTTATGCCAAACCCGAAACCGGGCAGCGGCATGTGGTGCATTCGTGTCAGATCATCTCGGTTCTATGTTAACCAAGCGTATTCAACAGGGCGGATTTAGGGCAAATGGGCAAGCGGTGCACCAGTTACCATCTGACAAATGCGTTATCTGCGCATGTTTCGACGGCTGAGACATGAGTTCAGCGCTCATTCCCATCGCGCTGTCGCTTGGTGCTGTCATGGCGCTTTTCCTCGCCATCTGGCTCGTGAGCCTCAGCGCCAAGGATGTCGGCGTGATCGATATTGCGTGGGGCCCAGGTTTTGCGCTTGTCGCATGGCTGCAATGGCTTTGGGCAGCACCCACCCACCTGTCGAGCACGCTGTTGCTTCTGGCCGTGACAATCTGGGCGGCACGGCTCGGCGCGCACCTGTTCGCACGCCACCGCATGTCGACCACCGAGGACGCGCGCTATGCGGCTATGCGCGCGGCGGACCCTGCCCGTTTCTGGTGGCAAAGCCTCTACAAGGTCTTTTTGCTGCAAGCGCTGATCCTGTGGGCGCTCGCCCTGCCGATCCATCTTGCCATGACGACGGTCGCGCCCGGCTGGCCGGGTTTGCTCACCGTGCTCGGGCTGGTGCTGTTCACTGGCGGTTTCATGCTTGAAGCCGTGGCCGACCGCGCACTGCTGCATTTCAGGCGCGACCCAAGCAACCGGGGCAAGCTGATCAAGAACGGGGTGTTCGCATGGAGCCGCCACCCGAACTATTTCGGCGAGTGCACGCTGTGGTTCGGGCTGGGCTTGATCGCGTGGGACGCGTCAGGCAATCCGCTGGTTATGCTCGGACCAATTGCCCTCACAGCGTTGATCCTGAAAGTGTCAGGCATACCGCTTCTGGAAGATCACCTCAGGCGAACAAGGCCTGATTTTGCAGCCTATGAGGCGCGCACGAGCGCCTTCTTTCCATGGCCGCCAAAATCGGGCTGACGAAGTCAGTCGCCACCGTCGCCGCCACCGTCACTGGATGACAGATCAGCGTCATCGCCGAAGGCGAGACCAACGACCGCGAGCACGACCCAAACGGCCAGCGGTGCGAGAACAAGCGACAGATTGAGGATCATGACCTCGAACTTTCCCGGATGAGGTGCGGCGGCGTGACCAGCCGAATGCTGATCACACCGACATCTGATACATCACAGGCGAAAGCGGATCTGGTCGGTCCAGAAGCGTTCAAGTCTGCCCAGTGCATTGTTGAGGCGCTCGAAATCGTCACCCGATACACCACCGATCTTTTCGACCGTGTTGATGTGCTTTGAATAGACACTCTTGACGATTTCGTGGACTTCGCGGCCCTTCTCGGTCAGGCTGATGCGAACGGCGCGGCGGTCAACGCGACTGCGGGCATGGTGCAGGTAACCCATCTCCACCAGCTTCTTGACGTTGTATGACACGTTCGAGCCGAGATAGTAGCCACGTGTCCTGAGTTCGCTTGCGGTGAGTTCCTTGTCGCCAATGTTGTGCAGCAGCAGTGCCTGCACGCTGTTGACGTCTTCGCGGTTCTGACGGTCGAATTCATCCTTGATCACGTCAAGCAGACGGCGATGAAGACGCTCGATCAGGTTGAGAGATTCAATGTAAAGCGGCGCAACTGGCGCGAGCTCGGCTGAATTGTTCTGCTCTGTGGCAGCATTGGACTTGTTGATCATGGTAACCCCACACTGTTTGACGCCAGCCAGCGGTTTTTTGTGCCGGTCTGTTAGTGTGGTTGACCCTACATGGCCCGAATGAAAACGAGTTTAAATATCAAGATGAATCAGGGATTTACAGGTTTGCGTGAACGGAATCTGAATTGACGGATCAGTAATCTAAAGCATTCGTAAGGATCGCCGCTGGCCATATCCGCTGGCCCGGCAGTTTTGCGCTCAGGGCCGCGCCTTCCGGCCTACGATCCAGCTCAACCACATGAACGTCAGTATGCAAGCTCCAATCGCTGCTGCACCGGCGGCATTCATGGAGTGCGCCGCGGGAAACACGAAGCCGATGACCAGACGGCTGACGGCTGCAATCAGCCAAACCACACCACCCCATGGAGCAAGCAACCACAGTCCCACGGCCGCCAGAATGTCGACGATCGCAAAATAGATTGTCACGGCCTGGAATGTCGTGGCACGAGCCTCGAACGGGCGCGCGGTGACGACGTCGGCCCCAATGATGACAGACCAGGCGATGAGGCCAAAGAAAAGCCAGCCCAAAGCCAAAGTCCTCAGATACCACGTCTGCACCAGCGCCCAGCGGACAAACGTCTGTTTCCTTGCCGCTTCCGGCGAGACTGCCTCGTTCTTTGCCTTGCTGACTTTCGACATGATGGCTCAGACCGCCAGTTCGTCGGGAAGTGGCGCAAGATAGGCGGCAATCATGGCGTCGCTGACATCTTCGAGCCGCCGAGGCTGCCAATCCGGCTTGTGGTCCTTGTCGATGATCACGGCGCGAACGCCTTCATAAAAGTCATGGCCAAGTGCGACGCGGCTGACAATCCGGAATTCAAGCCTCATGGCCTCTGCAAAATTCAGGGCCTTGCCAGCCTGCATCTGGGCAAGCGCCAGTTTCATGCTGGTCGGCGACTTCGTGGCGAGGCTGGCAAGAATGCGAGCGGCAAACGGATTGTCATCAGCGGCAGACAGGCGCGCCACGATTGCCTCAAGCGTTGGTGCGCCGAAGCATTGGTCGATCAGTGCGCGATGCGCAACAACCGGCGCGTCGGTTTTCGGCGCTCGGAGCCGCGCAAGGACGTCATCGACGTCGTCGCCAGCCACGAGTGCTGCGATGACGTCACCAATCGATGCCGATGTTACCGCGTGTGTGGCTAGACCCAGCGCCAGCGCATCCGACTGACCGACCCGGTCGCCGCTGACCGCGAGCCAGGTTCCGGTTGCCCCCGGCAGGCGCGGGAGCGCATGGGTGGCACCCACATCCGGAAAGAAGCCGATGCTGACTTCCGGCATGGCGAACAGGTATTTGTCCCCGGCGACGCGGTGGCTGCCATGCAACGACACGCCGACACCACCGCCCATGACGATGCCGTCGATGATGGCGATGTAAGGCTTGCGATAGGTCTTGATGCGCACGTTGAGGACGTACTCCTCACGCCAGAAGGCCCTTGCCTCCTCGATCTGCCCGGCTTTGCCGAGATCATGCAGCAGGCGGATATCTCCGCCCGCACAGAAGGCCTTCTCGCCTGCGCCAACCACCACCACATGGCGGATGGTGTCATCGTGCTCCCAGGCATCGAGCGCGCTGGCGAGGCCGCGAACCATCCCAAGCGTCAGCGCGTTGAGTGCACGCGGCCGGTTCAGCGTCACGACGCCGGCATGGCCGCGCTTCTCGCAGATGATTTCCGGCTCAAGTTCGTTCACGAAGGCTCCGGGTGGTGGGACATTCCAGAGCCCTCCGTTTCGGGTGTTGCGCGGCGATAGTCAATCCGGGCGGCACTTTGCCCTGCGACAATACCCGGCAATCTACCAACTTGGTTGGAGACATTCCAATGTGCTAGCTTCGCGAGTAAACACGGGGGTGTTCATGTCTTCGCGCGTTATCCGTCCCTTCGCAGAGCCTCTGGCTCGCCGCGACACCGAGACCAACGTCGCCAGCAGCGCTGCGACGAGGCTTGACCTCACCCACCGCATGCGTCGCAACCGCAAGTCCGAATGGTCCAGGCGGCTGGTGCGCGAAAACCGCCTCACCACCGATGATCTGATCTGGCCCATCTTTCTGATGGACCGCGCAGAGGCGCGCTGGCCGGTGGAACATATGCCCGGTGTCGACCGCGTCAACATCGACGAGGCGGTGCGCGAAGCTGAAAGAGCGGCGAAACTTGGCATTCCCGCCATTGCACCGTTTCCCTATGTCGAGCGCGACCTGCGTGACGCCACAGGCTCGGAAGCGCTGCGTTCGACCAACCTGATGTGCCGCGCCGTGCGCGCCATCAAGGCAGCCGTGCCAGAGATTGGCATCATCACCGACTCGGCGCTCGACCCCTACACAGACCACGGCCATGACGGCGTGGTGCAGGACGGCCGCATCCTCAATGACGAAAGCGTGGCGCTACTGTGCAAGCAGGCCGTGGCGCTGGCCAATGCAGGCGCGGACACCATCTCGCCGTCCGACATGATGGATGGCCGTGTGGCCGCGATCAGGAAGGCGCTGGATGAGGCGGGCCATCTCGATGTGCAGATCATGGCCTATGCCGCCAAGTACGCCTCGGCGTTCTATGGCCCGTTCCGCGACGCCATCGGCACCAATGCCACGCTGGTGGGCGACAAGCGCACCTATCAGATGGACCCGGCGAATGCCTCCGAAGCGCTGCGCGAGGTCGCGCTCGACCTCGAGGAAGGTGCGGACATGGTGATGGTCAAGCCCGGCATGCCCTATCTCGACATCATCACCCGCGTGAAGGACACCTTCGGCGTGCCGACCTTCGCCTATCAGGTCTCCGGTGAGTACGCGATGATCATGGCCGCCGCTCAGAATGGCTGGCTGGCCGAGGAGCGCACGATCCTTGAAAGTCTGCTCTCGTTCAAGCGCGCCGGTGCCGACGGCATCCTGACCTATTTCGCCCCGCGTGTGGCGGAATGGCTGAAGCAGAGCTGATCGCAAAAGGAAGCAAGAGCCCCACCCTGCCCTCCCCGCGAGGCGGGGAGGGAACTCGCGGGAGTGTTCCCAAGTCGTTACCCCTACAATTTGCTGCGGTTCCCACGAACGCCTCGCGTTTCCTCCCCGCCTCGCGGGAAGGGTCAGGGTTGGGCACTTAAAAAAACCCCGCGGCTCGCACCGCGGGGTCATTCAGTTCAGCACCAGTTCAATCGCTTACGACTGCGCCAGGACGGCCAACAGCAGGAGTGCGATGATGTTGGTGATCTTGATGGCGGGGTTCACCGCTGGGCCAGCCGTGTCCTTGTAGGGGTCGCCGACGGTGTCGCCGGTGACGGAGGCCTTGTGGGCTTCCGAGCCCTTGAAGTGCTTGACGCCGTCCTTGTCCACGAAGCCATCTTCAAATGACTTCTTGGCGTTGTCCCAGGCGCCGCCACCCGAGGTCATCGAGATGGCGACGAAGATGCCGGTGACGATCACGCCCATCAGCATGGCACCGACGGATGCGAAAGCCTGGTTCTTGCCGGCGATGGCGTTGATGACGAAGAAGGTCATGATCGGCGCGAGCACTGGCAGCAGCGACGGGATGATCATTTCCTTGATCGCCGACTTGGTCAGCATGTCGACCGCGCGAGCATAGTCCGGGCGCTCGGTGCCGAGCATAATGCCGGGCTTTTCCTTGAACTGGCGGCGGACTTCTTCGACCACCGAGCCAGCAGCCTTGCCGACCGCCGTCATGCCCATGCCGCCGAAGAGGAACGGGATGAGACCGCCGAGCAGCAGGCCGACCACCACGTAGGGGTTGGCCAGCGAGAAGTCGACC
>JBOFFB010000587.1:0-4679 GCA_051648385.1 Allobosea sp. | reverse complement strand
GCAAGCCCAGCATGTGCTCGGCAACGTAGGACAGGATCAGGTTGGTCGAGATCGGTGCAACCTGGTAAAGCCGCGTCTCGCGGAACTTGCGCTCGACATCGTATTCGCAGGCGAAGCCGAAGCCGCCGTGGAACTGGATGCAGGCATTGGCCGCCTCCCAGCTGGCCTTGGCCGCAAGGTACTTCGCCATGTTGGCCTGAGCCCCACACGGCTGGCCGGCATCGAACAGGCGGCAGGCCTCGTAGCGCATCAGGTTGGCGGCTTCGAGCTCGATGAAGCTCTCCGCGATGGGGAACTGCACGCCCTGGTTCTGCCCGATGGGGCGGCCGAAGACGATGCGCTCCTTGGCATAGGCTGTGACCTTGTCGACGAACCAGTAGCCGTCGCCGATGCACTCGGCGGCGATCAGGGCGCGCTCGGCATTGAGGCCATCGAGGATGTACTTGAAACCCTTGCCCTCCTCGCCGATCAGGTTTTCCGCCGGGATTTCGAGATTGTCGAAGAACAGCTCGTTGGTCTCGTGGTTGACCATGTTGAGGATGGGGCGAACGGCGAGCCCCTTGCCGATGGCGTCGCGCAGATCGACGAGGAAGATCGACATGCCCTCGGACTTCTTCTTGACCTGATCGAGCGGCGTGGTCCGCGCCAGCAATATCATCAGGTCCGAGTGCTGGATGCGGCTGATCCAGACCTTCTGGCCATTGATGACATAGCGGTCGCCTTTCTTGACGGCAGTTGTCTTGATCTTGGTCGTGTCCGTGCCGGTAGAGGGTTCGGTCACACCCATGGATTGCAGGCGCAGCTCGCCGGAGGCAATCTTTGGCAGGTAGTGGTTCTTCTGTGCGGGCGAGCCGTGCCTCAGCAGCGTGCCCATGTTGTAGAGCTGGCCGTGGCAGGCACCCGAATTGCCGCCCGAGCGGTTGATCTCCTCCATGATGACGCTGGCCTCGGTGAGGCCAAGGCCGGAGCCGCCAAATTCCTCGGGGATCAGCGCCGCCATCCAGCCGGCCTTGGTCAAGGCGTCGACGAATTCTTCCGGATAGCCGCGCTGGCCGTCAACCTTGCGATGGTACTCAGGGGGGAAATGGGCGCAGAGATCGCGGATAGCCTCGCGGATTTCGGGATAGAGTTCGCCACCAGTCACGTTCATGAATTCATCTCTTTTCTCGTCATCACGAAAATTCCGCCGTGCCGTCCATGGTCAGCATGCCCTGCTTTTCAGCCCACAGCCGGGCATGGCCAGGGGCGGTCATAGAGCCTTTCACGGCAAACGGATCAATATGGAAGGTCGGTGCCAGCGCGCGGAAGGCAAAGCGCGTGACACGTGCAGTGGGATGAGCGCGGTTCAGCCCGTCGAGCAGCAGCGTCGCGATCAACGGGCCATGCACGACGAGGCCGGGGTAGCCCTCCTCACGCGTCACGTAGTCGAGGTCGTAGTGGATACGGTGCGAGTTGAAGGTCAGCGCCGAATAGCGGAAGAGCAGCACCGGATCCGGCACGATGGGGAAGCTCCAGGCGGCGTCGGCGGGCGGTGCAACCGGCCGGGGCGGAGGCGCACCCGGCACCGCTGCCTCACGATACACGATGTCGTGCTCTTCGGAGATCGCGGGGCCTGCCTCGCCAGAAACCTCATGGTGCACCGTGACGAAGACGAGATCACCGGATTTTCCAGCCTTGTGCTCGATTTTTTTGACCGTGGAGACACGGCGGCAGGTTTCGCCGATGCGCAGCGGCTTCAGGAACTCCAACCTGCTGCCCGCCCACATCCGCCGGGGCAGTGGAACGGGCGGCAGGAAGCCGCCGCGAGCGGGGTGGCCATCGGGGCCTGTTTCGTTGAGCGGACTGACGGGCAGGAAATGCAGCCAGTGCCAGAGCGGTGGCAGCGGCGTGCCATTGTTGAACGGCAGATCAGCCCGGTCGAGCGTCGCCGCCAGCGCGGTGGCGGGAAAGGGCGCAAGCTGCTCGGTGCGCGCTTCGCTGCGGCCAACCCATTGGCCAAGATGGTCCATGTCGAGGCTCATGATGCGGCTTTCGTGTTTTCTGCCAAGCGGGACAAGGTTGCCGCGATGGCCGTGGTGTTTTGGGCGCTGAGGCTGGCATCAAGCTCCAGCACAGCCTCAGCAGCCTGCGGTTCCAGCAAGGCCCGAACCTTTGCCGCGATGCGGGCATGGCGGGCGGCCACCGGCATCGGCGTATCCAGATCGACATGTGTCTCTGCCGATGTTCCATCGGTGAAGCCGAGCCGGACATGGGCGGCGGTGTCGCTGACGTTTGCATCGCCTTTGACATCAACCCGGTCGCGCACTTGCATGAGGTCAACCCGCTTGCAGGTCGCAGCCGAGAAGACATCAAGCGCGGCGGTGTCGACCCCGGCCAGAGCCATGGCGCTGGTCAGGCGATAGCTGAACTTGGCTTCCAGCCCTGTTGCGGGTGCTGCGATATCGCAGACGCGAAGCCAGCGCGGGCTGACGCGGAGTTGCACCCGATCCACCTTCGCCAGATCAAAACCGGTGCGGCTACGCAGTGCAATCAGCGCATCAATCGCTGCATGGGTGCCATGGCAGCAGGCATGGAACTTATGCTGCACATTGGTAAACCAGAAATCCGTGCCCAGCCCCGCCAGTGACACTTCCAGATCAAGGCATTCGCCCGCGTGGCTCTGGGCAAAGCCCTGCACGCATTCGATGCCATCGGGGCGAGAGACAAAGCCTTGCGCCGCGAGCAAAGCCGCTTCGACACCGTTGGCCGCGGCAATGCCGGCATTGAACGGCTTGCCCATGGTGCCGAACTGCGATTTCAGCCCCGAAGCGCGCGTCGCTACGAGCCCAAGCGCGTGGCGCATCTGATGGTGGCTGAGCCCGAGCAGGCGGCCGGCGGCCACTGCCGCGCCAAACGCGCCCGAGGTCGCGGTCTGGTGAAAGCCGTGGTTGTAGTGCGCGGTGCCGAGCCAGTGACCGATGCGGCAAGCTGCCTCCATGCCGCAAAGCGCGGCTTCCATGAAGGCCGCACCACTCGCGCCTTGCCGCTCCGCCATGGCCAAGGCCGCAGGAAACACCGCGACACTGGGGTGGCCGACATAGGCGAAGTGTGTGTCGTCATAGTCGAGCGCATGCGACAGCGTGCCGTTGGCGAGTGCGGCGGCACGTGCGGGCACTTTCTGGCTGAGGCCAAACGCGGTTGCCTGCGCAGCCCCCGCCTCCTCGGCCACGAGGCCCCGCAGCATGCCGGCAACAGGTTCGGCAAGCCCAGCGAGTGAAACTGCAGCCCAGTCCATCAGCGACAGCCGCACGACTGCAAGCGCTTCATCAGGCTGTACATGGATATGGCTCACCGCGAAGGCGGCAATGCGGGAGGTGATGGATGTCGTGTCCAAGTTCATGCAACCAATGCCACTCACATCACGATCACATGGCGGATGACCTCGCCGCGATCGAGGCGGTCAAATGCCTCGTTGATCTCGGCGAGAGGGCCTGTTCCGGACAAGAGCTTGTTCACCGGCAGCTTGCCCTGGAGATAAAGGTCGATGTAGCGCGGGATGTCGCGGCTCGGCACGCAAGAACCCATGTAGGCACCCCTCACGATCCGCTCCTCGGCGACGAGTTGCACGGCGGGGAAGGCGAATTGCGTCGTGCCCGGCGGCAGGCCAGCCGTCGCCGTGGTGCCGCCGCGCCGAGTGATGGCGTAAGCCAGTTCGAACGCCTTGGCGACGCCAGCCATCTCGATGGCATGGTCGACGCCGCCGTTCGTCACTTCGCGCACCCTGCGGACGATGTCCGGATCATTGGCGACGAAGGTGTCGGTTGCGCCAAGCTCGCGCGCAGCGTCGAGCTTGGCTAGGTTGAGGTCGATGGCGATGACGCGGGATGCACTGCTCGCCACCGCGCCGATCAGGGCAGCGAGGCCAACCCCACCAAGCCCGATCACGGCGACGGACTGGCCGGGCCTGACAGCGCAAGTGTTCATCACAGTGCCAACACCTGTCATCACCGCGCAGCCGAACAGAGCGGCCTCGGTGAGGGGAATGTCACTGGTGATCTTCACGATCGAATGGCGTGAAATCACGGCATACTCGGAGAAGGCGCAAACGCCGCAATGGTGGTTGACCACGGTGCCGTCATCGCAGGTAATGCGCCGCGCACCGGACAGCAGGGTGCCAGCGCCATTTGATGCTGCGCCGCGTTCGCACAGGGCAGGGCGGCCCTCGGCGCAGAAGGCACATGAGCCGCAGACCGGCGAGAACGACATGACAACGTGATCGCCACGCTTCAGGTCATCAACGCCGACGCCCGTCTCCTCGACCACCGCCGACGCCTCATGCCCAATGGCGAGGGGCAGCGGGCGCGGTCTGTCGCCATTGATGCCGGACAGGTCCGAATGGCAGACCCCTGCCGCTGCAATCTTCACCAAGACCTCGCCGGGGCCGGGCGGTGCAAGCTCGACTGTCTCGATGGTGAGCGGGCGTGACGTGGCATAGGGCCTTGGCAGGCCCATCTGGCGCAAAATGGCGGAGCGGATTTTCATGGGGTACTTTCAGGCAGGGTCGCAGCCCGGGCATTGTGCCCGGGCTGCAGTTTCAGCGAACCGTTCTGTCAAAGAACCATCTTCATCGGTTCGGCGAAGTAGCGGAAGCCATCGCCGGACTTGGCGAGATTGCCGAAGCCGGGCCACGGGAAGTGGTA
>JBOFFB010000586.1:0-3044 GCA_051648385.1 Allobosea sp. | reverse complement strand
CTAACAGAGTTTTTGCAGTGCAAAACCCCCTACCCGCATCACCTCCGTTAGACGAAGGGGCTACAGCGCTTGAAAACATGATTGTCGAAAAGACTTAAAGTTCCGGGTAACGGTCCTGGTTAACCGAAAATGGGGTGTCGGCATGCGATACGAGCGCAGACCCCTTTCCGTTTCAACCATTTTCCTGTTTGTTCCATCCCGTCACCCAAGACACCAAAAAAAAGGACGACTATGACCTCGAGCAATCACCGCCAATCCGAGTACAATATCGACCCGATCTTCCTGGATCGCTGGTCCCCGCGCGCCTTCGATGGTTCTGCCATGCCGAAAGAAGAGCTGCTAACGATCCTGGAGGCCGGCCATTGGGCACCTTCCGCTTTCAACAACCAACCATGGCGTTTCGTCTACGGCCTGAAGGGCACGCCTGAATTCGACAAGCTCCTGAGCATTCTGATCGAATTCAACCAGGGCTGGGCCAAGAACGCCTCGGCTTTGGTCTTTGTCTTTTCCGACACCCTCAGCCGCCCGGCAGATGGCGGCGAAGCCAAGCCTTTCCGCAGCCACAGCTTCGATGCAGGGGCTGCCTGGGGTCTTCTTTCACTGCAGGCCAACAAGTCCGGCTATTTCGCCCATGCGATGACCGGGATCGATTTCGACCGTGCCCTGAAGGATCTCAACGCACCGGATGGATTCCACATCAATGCAGCTGTGGCGATCGGCAAGATTGGCGACAAGGAAATGCTGCCGGAAGGGTTGCGGGGCCGTGAATCGCCCAACGATCGCAAGCCGATCGCCGATGTGGTTTTCGAAGGCGGCTTCTAATCGCGGCCTGCTGGTTTCACGTGAATCACGTTAACCACGTTCGGATTTAATCGACCAAATCATGAAGGCCGCTTCTGCGATAGAAGCGGCCTTCATTTTTGTTCTATGCGCGCAATCAGATATCGAGATTGGCGACGTTCAGTGCATTTTCCTGAATGAACTCGCGACGCGGCTCAACCTCGTCACCCATCAGGCGCGAGAACAGGCCGTCGGCATCGGTCGCGTCATTGACTCTGACCTGCAGGAGCGAGCGGACGTTGGGGTCAAGCGTGGTTTCCCAAAGCTGCTCTGCGTTCATCTCTCCCAGTCCTTTATAGCGCTGCATCGATAGCCCCTTGCGGCCTGCCGCAAAGATCGAGTCCAGCAGCGCTCGTGGGCCGGACATATCCGTACGCCCATCCTTGCGGGCGAGAACCGGCGGTCTCGAATAGATGTCCCGCAGACGCGCGGACATCTGATCCATATGACGCGCATCCGCCGAACCGATCAGCGCAACGTCTACCGCAGCAACTTCCTTCACGCCGCGCACCATGCGTTCAAAGCGCAGACCGCCTTCCGGCGTCACAAAACCCTGCCAGCCGCGTTCCGTCTCTTCGGCAATCATGTCGAGCCGGCGCGCCACTTCGGCAGCGGTGGCCTCGGCTTGCGCCTGATTTTCGGTCAGTTCCGGATTGAGCGCGCCGGCGATCGCGGCCTGCTCGATGACGTTTCGATTGTAGCGGGAATGAAGCCCATCGATAAGCGAGCGAATGCGCAAAGCATCCTGGATCACATCGCGAAGATCCTGTCCGGCGCGCACTTCACCATTGGCAAGTGTCAGGGTTGCCTCTTCGAGACCCATGCCGATCAGGTATTCCTCAAGCGCCTTTTCATCCTTCACATACTGCACCGACTTGCCGCGCGAGACCTTATAGAGCGGTGGCTGGGCAATATAGAGATGACCGCGCTCGATCAGTTCCGGCATCTGGCGGAAGAAGAAGGTCAGAAGCAGCGTACGAATATGGGCGCCGTCGACATCGGCATCCGTCATGATGATGATTTTGTGGTAACGCAGTTTGTCGGCGTTGAATTCATCCTTGCCGATCGATGTGCCAAGCGCGGTGATTAGCGTGCCGATTTCCTGGCTGGACAGCATCTTGTCAAAACGGGCGCGTTCCACATTGAGGATCTTGCCGCGCAGAGGCAGGATCGCCTGGTTTTCGCGCGAGCGTCCCTGCTTGGCGGAGCCGCCGGCGGAATCACCCTCGACGAGGAAGAGTTCGGATTTGGCCGGATCGCGCTCCGAGCAATCGGCAAGCTTGCCGGGCAGCGAGGCGATATCGAGTGCACCCTTGCGGCGGGTCAGTTCGCGCGCCTTGCGGGCGGCTTCGCGGGCAACAGCTGCCTCGACAACCTTGCCCACCAGGATCTTGGCTTCCGTCGGATGCTCTTCGAACCAGGTGCTGAGCGCCTCGTTGACGAGGTTTTCGACAACAGGACGGACTTCCGACGAGACCAGCTTATCCTTGGTCTGCGAGGAGAATTTCGGATCGGGTACCTTGACGGACAGAACGGCGGTCAGGCCTTCACGGCAATCTTCGCCCTGCAGCGTCACCTTTTCCTTCTTGGTGATGCCGGAGGAATCCGCATAGGAAGTAACCTGGCGGGTCAGCGCGCCGCGGAAGCCCGCCATATGCGTGCCGCCATCGCGCTGCGGAATGTTGTTGGTGAAGCACAGCATGTTTTCGTGATAGCTGTCGTTCCACCACATAGCCACTTCGACGGTGATGCCATCCTTCTCGCCGATGATGGCGACGGGGTTATCGACCAGTGGCTTCTTGGAACGGTCGAGATAGCGCACGAAAGCTTCGAGACCGCCATCATAGAGCATTTCTTCCTGGCGGATGTCGGACTTGCGCTTGTCGGTCAGAAGAATGCGCACGCCGGAATTCAGGAAAGCGAGTTCGCGCAGGCGATGCTCGAGCGTTCCGTAATCGAAATCGACCTTGGTGAAGGTTTCCGTGCTGGGCAGGAAGGTGACTTCCGTTCCCGAACGGCCCTCATATTCGCCGATGACCTTCAGCGGGCTATCGGCAACGCCGTGGGTGAAGGTGATTTCATGCAGCTTGCCATTGCGGCGAACCTTCAGGGAGAGCTTGACCGACAGCGCATTGACCACCGATACGCCAACGCCGTGCAGACCACCCGAAACCTTGTAGGAATTCTGGTCGAATTTGCCGCCA
>JBOFFB010000585.1:0-16069 GCA_051648385.1 Allobosea sp. | reverse complement strand
CCAAGGTTTTTGGCGCTTCTGACGCCGACGGCGCATGGGACTGGAAGCTGGCTTATGAGGCGACGGAAGCCGCGACCGTGCTGTTCCTGCGCCAGTATGGTCCGGCTCTGTTCACCAAAGCCGGATCGCCGGAAGCCATGCTGCAATTGCTGGCCAAGATTGTTGCATTGCTGCCGACGCAGACGAGACGTTCGGAGGACAGCAATGCCTTCCAGCAGTTCTCGACACCGATCGAGCTCGGCTGGGCTGCCATCACCGCAGCAGCCATCCAGCCCGGCGATGTGGTGCTGGAACCGTCGGCCGGCACAGGCCTCCTCGCCATCTTCACTGAGCTATCCCGCGCCCAGCTCCATCTCAACGAGTTGGCAGGCACCCGCGCTGACCTGCTTGGCCATCTCTTCCCGACAGAACCCGTCACACGCGTCGATGCCGCGCAGATCGACGATCATCTGAAGCCATCCGTCCGTCCCAGCGTCGTGATCATGAACCCGCCCTTCTCGGTGATGGCGAGTGTAGTTGGCCGTGCACCCGACGCCACGTTCCGGCATATCCGCTCGACTCTGGCACGCCTGGCAGACGGCGGACGCCTCGTCGCCATCACCGGCGCGGGGTTCGGGCCCGAGGCACCGGCCTGGCGCGAGGCATTTATCGGTTTGCAAGAACAGGCCCGTGTCGTGTTCACCGCCGCTATCGACGGCAAAGCCTTCGCCCGCCATGGCACCAGCGTCGAGACGCGGTTGACCGTCATCGACAAGGTGGCAACTGTTGACGCTACGGTGTTCCCGCCATCGCGCGGCATGGCCCCCAATGTCGTGACGCTTCTAAGATGGATCCTCAGCGACGTGCCGCCACGTGCGCCGATGGCGCGATGCGCTTTGATTGCCCCTGCGAGATCATCGGCATGTCCTCTATCGTCGCGAGACCAAGCGGGTGGTGCGGTTCATTCGGTACAGCCGACCAGCACGCGAACACCGCCAAGACCTATCTCAGGGTCGCCAGTTCCCCGGACGAAGCCCCCGTCCCGCACTGTCGAACCAGTCGGTAGTCCACTGGCCTACAGCACCCGCGAGGCCGTTGCCGACGGCCATGCCCGGATCAGCGAAGCGATTTACGAGCCCTTCACGTTGCAGACGCTGGCGATCGACGGCGCGCAGCCACATCCGACCAGGCTGGTGCAATCCGCCGCGATGGCCTCGGTCGCGCCACCCAAACCGACCTACCAGCCGTTGCTGCCGCCACATCTGATCACGAATGGCATCCTCTCAGATGCCCAGATCGAGACCATCGTCCTCGCGGGCGAAGCGCATCAGTCCCACCTTGCCGGCTCCTGGACGGTCGATCCGCTCGGCGATGTGGTCAAGGCCGTATCAGATGATGCGGTCGGTGCCGTCCGCTTCCGCCAGGGGTTCATGTTGGGAGACGGCACCGGTGCTGGCAAGGGCCGCCAATGCGCCGGCATTCTGCTCGATCATTGGCTGCGTGGTCGTCGGAAAGCATTGTGGATTTCCAAGTCCGACAAGCTCCTGGAAGACGCCCAGCGCGACTGGTCATCGCTTGGCATGGAAAAGCTGCTGGTCACGCCGCTGTCGCGCTTCGCACAGGGCAAACCCATCACCTTGAGCGAAGGCATCCTGTTCACGACCTATGCGACGCTACGCTCCGATGAACGGCAGGACACTCGATCCGGCGGCATCAAGGCCTCGCGCGTCAGCCAGATCGCCGAATGGCTGGGTCAGTCATTCGATGGCGTCATTCTCTTCGACGAGAGCCACGCCATGCAGAATGCCGCCGGTGGCAATGGCAGTGGCGGAAGCTCAGCGGGCAATGGCAACGAGCGCGGCGATCAGGCCGCGTCGCAGCAGGGCCGGGCAGGCCTGCGCTTGCAGCGTATCTTACCCGATGCCCGCGTGGTCTATGTGTCGGCCACGGGCGCGACCACCATTCATAACCTCGCCTATGCCGAACGGCTCGGATTGTGGGGCGGGGCAGGGTTTCCGTTTCCAACACGGAGCGCCTTCATCGAAGCGATTGAAGCAGGTGGTGTCGCCGCCATGGAGGTGCTGGCACGGGACCTGCGCGCGCTCGGTCTCTACACATCGCGCTCTCTCTCCTACGAGGGCGTGCGGTATGAGCTGGTCGAACACACGCTGACGGAGGCGCAACGAAATATCTACGACGCTTATGCCGAGGCCTTCGGCATCATCCACCGCAACCTCAATGCCGCGCTGGAAGCCGCCAACATCACCAGCACAAAGGACGGCACCCTGAACCCGCAGGCCAAGGCGGTAGCGCGATCCGCTTTCGAATCCGCCAAGCAACGCTTCTTCGGCCATCTCCTGACGTCGATCAAAACGCCGACGCTGGTGCGTTCCATCGAGCAGGATCTTGCGGAGGGCCACGCCTGCGTCATCCAGATTGTCTCGACCGGCGAGGCGCTGATGGAACGCAGGCTCTCCCTCATTCCGACCTCGGACTGGAATGATGTCCAGGTCGATTTGACGCCCCGCGAATACGTCCTCGACTACCTCGCCCACTCCTTCCCGGTGCTGCTGCATGAACCCTTCACCGACAGCGAGGGCAGTCTACGCTCGCGGGCCGTCATCAAGGACGGCCAGCCCGTGCTCTGCCGTGAAGCCGTCAGGCGACGCGACAACCTGATCGAGCATCTGGCGAGCATGGCTCCAGTGCCGGGAGCCCTCGACCAGATCGTGCAGCGCTTCGGCACGGACGCCGTCGCCGAGGTGACGGGCCGGAGCCGGCGCATCGTCCGGAAGCGCGGCCAAGGAACCATCGACCAGCCCGGTATCGACCGGCTGGTGGTCGAGGGCAGGGCAGGCAGTGCCAACCTGGCCGAAGCGCAAGCCTTCATGGACGACGTCAAGCGCATCCTCGTGTTCTCGGAGGCTGGCGGCACGGGACGGTCGTACCATGCCGACCTTGGCGCGAAGAACCAGCGCCTGCGCGTGCACTATCTGCTCGAGCCTGGCTGGAAGGCCGATGCGGCCATTCAAGGGCTGGGACGCACCAACCGGACCAACCAGAAACAGCCACCGCTGTTCAGACCCATCGCCACGGATGTGAAGGCCGAGAAACGGTTCCTGAGCACGATCGCAAGACGTCTAGACAGTCTTGGCGCGATCACACGCGGACAGCGCCAGACCGGCGGGCAGGGGCTGTTCCGGGCCGAGGACAATCTCGAAAGCCAATACGCCCGCGATGCCTTGCGCCAGCTTTACCGCCTGATCGCCAATGGCCAGCTTGACGGCTGCAACCTCGAAGACTTCGAGGACGCTACCGGCCTGTCGCTCATGGACGGCAATGGCCTCAAGGACGACTTGCCCCCGATCACGACGTTCCTCAACCGGCTGCTGGCCCTGACGCTCCATCTGCAAGGCATCCTGTTCGAGGCTTTCGAAGGCCTGCTGCAGGCCCGCATCGACGGGGCCATCGCTTCGGGCACTTACGACATAGGGCTCGAGACCTTGCGGGCCGAGCGCTTCACCGTGCTGGACCGGACAGTCATTCATGTCCACGAGGTTACAGGCGCGGAGACCACATTGCTGACCATCCAGCAGCGCGTGCGCAATTGGCCGCTACAACTGGATGAGGTGCTCAATCGGAACAATGAGCTCAATACCAGGCTCCTGATCAACGAGCGCTCGCGACGAGCCGCGCTGCAAGTGCCTGCGATCAGTATCATGCTGGATGACGGCAGCATCGAACAGCGTGTGCGGCTGATCAGGCCAATGGAGACCTTGCCATTCGCGAAGCAGGGAATGGTCGAGACGTTGTGGCGGGAAGCGGATCAGCAGACGTTCGCAGCGGCCTGGACCCATGAACTCTCCGAAACACCGGAGTTCACCGACAGCACGATCCATATGGTGACAGGGCTGCTGCTGCCGATCTGGACGAAGTTGCCGAACGAGACAGCACGGGTTTACCGGCTGGAGACCGACCAAGTTGGATCACGACCAGCCGAGCGCATCATCGGGCGCAAAGTGCCGCCGGCCTGGGCGGCGGCTGCCATTGCGACCGATCAACCGGCGCTTTCGCCGCAAGACGCCTTCGCCGTGCTGATGGAGAGCAAGACCGTGCTTGAGCTGGAAGGCGGACTGCAGCTCAGACCGGCGCGCGTCATGCATGCGATGCGCATTGAGCTGACCGGCTTCGATCCGCATGACCGCGAGCGCTTGAAGGCCGCCGGTCTGTTCTCCGAGATCATCGCATGGAAGCTTAGGTTATTCGTGCCGACGGACAACGCCGGACGCACTGTACTCGCCAAGGTGCTGGCGCGGCATCCGCTGACACGCATCCTGAGCAAGGAGGCCGTGTCATGAGGGCCATAAGCCGAAAACAAGCACGGAATACAGCGGGCGAGGAACATGGCGGGCGATCGGTGCCTGTTCGGACGCCGCGACAAGCGCAGCCGCAAAACTTGTTCACGAACGCCGAGATCGCCGATCTGGTCGATGGTCTCGCCCGCCATGCAGAGGCCGTCTGTCGTCACTATCTGTCGAACGGCAGGCGCTCGGGAAACCACTGGCTGGTCGGTGACAAAGCCAACACGCCTGGGCGCTCGCTCTATGTGCGCCTCAAAGCTAACGGCAGAGGCGCTGCTGGCAAATGGACCGATGCCGCAACCGATGAACATGGCGATCTGCTCGACCTTATCCGCGAGACCCTCCGATTGCGGACGTTCCCGGAGGTGGTAGCGGAGGCGCGGCGGTTTTTGGGGCGGTCGCAAACTGTGCCGTATGCGGTAAACTCGGCGGTGACATCGCTGCGCGGGGAGAACCGTAGGTTAGCCGAGGACAGCATCGCATCGAGTGGACCGAGTGAACAGCCTCCGACGTCTGACGCTGCTCGCAAGTTGTTTGCGGCGTCGCGACCCATCACTGGAACACTCGCCGAACTGTACCTCAAGCGTCGCGGCCTCACGCAGCTGGATGGCACCGATGCATTGCGGTTCCATCCACGCTGCTTTTACCGGCCACTTGACTCAGGGGAGGCCAACAACTGGCATTTCAACCCGTCAACTGCGAATGACGATGGCGGTCGGTCCGATGCTGACCCACAAACCTTGCCTGCGCTGTTGGCCGCTACTACCGACGAGGCCGGGGCGATCACCGGTGTTCAGCGGACATACCTGGACGCAACTGCACTTTCCGCTGGAGGCCTGCTCGATAATCTGCTCGGCAAAGCTCGGGTGCCGTCGCCACGAAGGGCCCTGGGGGACATACTGGGCTATGGTGTGCGCTTCGGTTTTGGTAGTTCGCTTACGAGGCCGTTGTCACCGCATCCGGCATTCGACGCAGATGTCATTGCAGCGGGTGAGGGCGTCGAGACCATGCTGTCCCTGCGCATGGGGTTGCCCCGCTTGCCGATGATTGCCGCCCTGTCGGCTGGCAATCTTGCGGCATTGCGGTTTTCGGCGAATCTGCGTCGGCTTTACATCGCTCAGGACGATGATCCCGCCGGTCGCCACGCAACAGCCAAGTTCATTGCTTGCGCCGAGGCGGCCGGGATCGAGGCCATCATTCTGAGCCCTGTTCTGGACGATTTTAACGACGACCTGCGCCGGTTCGGATACCATGCCCTGCGCGATCACCTGCGCCCGCAACTGGTGGCCGAGGATGTCGCACGGTTCCTTGCACCAACCAGATAAGGCCGGAAAGGAAGCGGTTCAGGTTGGCGGAGTTTTCCCATGGTCCGCCGTTCTCCCGCAATCCGGGCGGACTTATGCCTCGGTGCCAGCCCCCGGCTGGCAGCGCCCATCATCACCATCCCTTGGCCTTCGAGGGGCGGGCGTATCGCCCGGTTGATCCGGCCTTGCAACGGGCGAGCCGTCCTCCGCTGCGCTCCGGCCCTGCTGGTGCAAGGCCCGCTCCTCCGGGCGGAAGAGCGCCCGCGAAGGCGCAGCGATGGTCGCTGAATTGCCTTAGCCGCAGCGGAGGCTCACCATCATGGACCACGATCCCGAACTCGGAACAATCACCAGCACCACATCGTCACCCACGGCCGCCATCCTCACCGAACTTAGCCTGCATGGCCGCCCGGCCTTCGAGGATGGCGACGACCCACGCCCCTTGCCCGACGATGACCGCATGGCTGGGGCCGTCACCGACATGTTCGATGCGCTGGTCGCGACCCTCGACGACACGCGGGTCGAGCCCGATCTCGAGGGCCTTCTCTGGGGCACGGTGCATCTGTTCCACCGGGCTGCCGAACGCGTCGAGCGTTTGCTCGACAGCAACGAGATGGATCAGCGACAGAGCCAGCGCGAGCAGGATGGCTCGGAAGTGGCATCCGTCGAACTCGAACGCCTGATCGCCACCGGCCAGCGCCTGATCGAGCGGCGCGATGCGCTGGAGACGATGCGCGACCAGGCCATCATGCTGTTTGAGCGCCAGACACGCCAAAGCTGGCGGCCCCGGCACGGCTCATTGATGAACCACCGGGCCATGACGGCGTCGGTCATCGACAGCCGGGAATTTGTGGCAGCACGGCGGCGCGCCAAAACCGAAATCTTGCTGCCGCCCGGCCCAAAGGTCGCGCTGACTGGGGGCACTGCCTTCAACGATCACCAGCTGATCTGGACCAAGCTCGACCAGGTCCATGCCCGCCATCCTGACATGGTGCTGCTACATGGCGGCTCGGATCGCGGAGCCGAACTGATTGCCGCAAAATGGGCCGAGACCCGCAAGGTACCGCAAATCGCCTTCAAGCCGGACTGGACCCGACACGCCAAGGCCGCCCCCTTCAAGCGCAACGATGCCATGCTGGAGGTGCTCCCCATCGGCGTCATCGTGCTGCCGGGCTCCGGCATCCAGGACAATCTCGCCGACAAAGCCCGCAAGCTCGGCATCCCGGTCTGGCGCTGCGGCGGGCCGAGATGAGGGGTGGATAGTCTCAATTCGGCATACGTATTCGAGACTGGTGAAACGAGACCAGTTTCGAGACCAGTGTCGTTCAGCGCGCTATTTGTGGCGTGTAAGAGATTGAAATTACTGATGATGTCTCAAAAAGGAAGGTTTTTGATACTATTCCTATTCGACTGCTCCGCACCCATAGCTGACATTTACTCGGACCGCAGCGGAAAAATCATTCTGAGGCGAGGATGGCGCAGCCAAAGTCCGCCCCACAAGATCAGGCCAAGGTACACACCGAATAGAACATGGCTGAAAAGAGGATTTCCCACCCGAAGCTGTGTCGCAACCGCACCGCCAAGATAAGCGGTCAACACGATTGCCCCTGCAACACAGGTGCGCGGATAGAGATAGAGCGCAAGACATGCCAACTCGATCAAGCCAAGCATTAAGACATGGTTTTCGGGCCAGCTAAGTTGGCGCAGGGTGTCGGCGGCAACATCCGCTCCAAGCAGTTTTGGGCCAATAGATGCCGTGACAAGGAACACGGTAAAAAGTCCTGTAAGTACCCAGCCGGCATTGTTTTTTGTCATGACCGTCATGGCTTCGCTGCCTGCTTCTTTTCCTGATTGAGAACATGCGCCACAAGCGCATTGGCGTGGCCATGACCCAATCCATGGGCCTGTTTCAGCCATGCCACCAATTCCGCATGTTTGAGGCCTGACTTTGCCTGTGTCAGCTTGAACCATTCTTCCACTGGCCGACCGTAGGTCTTTTCGATCGAAGGGAAATACGAAGCCGGCCCTTTTGCGGGTTTGGGTGGTGGGGCGCGATCATCATGCATCTGCCAACATCTCCGTCCAAAATGGGATTGCGATCAAACGCACATTCGGATTATCTTAGTAGTAAGATATTTATCTTGCAACTAAGATAACGAGACGTGAATGATTGACGATGATCGTGTGGCACTCCGAAGACGGCAGTGGGCAAGCGTTTTGCCCGACCTCGATACAACTGGAATGGCCATTCTTGGTCGTGCGCGGGTCATCACGCTTAGCGTGCGCCCGGAAATCGAAAAGGTCTTTGTCGGTTTCGATCTCGATACTGCGGATTTCGACGTACTTTCGACGCTTCTTCGAAGCGGCCGGCCTTATCGACTGCGCCCAACTGAACTGTTCAGGTCGCTCATGATCACCTCTGGCGGGCTAACCGGACGCCTCGAAAGGTTGCAAAAACGCGGACTTGTGGAGAGAATTCAAGACACGGCTGATGGACGAAGTCTGCTTGTTGCCCTGACATCGGAAGGGCATGAGAAAGTACAGTTAGCGATTATCGAGGATATGCGGACCGAGAGCAAAATGTTGGACGGCCTAACGCAGGACGAGAAAGACGCGTTGGCCGAATTGCTCCGGAAGCTGGCCTTGTCATTGGAGGGCAAAGGGTTGTGACACTCCCGTCACCATCCCTGGCGGAGGCAGGTATCATTCATATGATGGGAGAAGCGGTATGCCGAAAGTAGACATCGAAGCCGTGCCAAAGCAAAAGGGCTCGGGCTATCCATCGCCGTTCGACGTACCCTGCGCCCAACGGGTGCGGCAGCGGCTCGGCAACGCTGGCGGGCTTGCCGATTTTGGATTGAATCTGATGCGTTTGCCGCCGGGCAACTGGTCGAGCCAGCGCCATTGGCATTCAGCGGAAGACGAGTTCGTCTACATCCTTGAAGGCATATTGACGCTGATCGAAGATGGTGGTGAGACGCTGCTGAGGGGCGGCGACTGCGCCGCTTTTCCGAAGGGTTCCGGGAACGGGCATCACCTGATCAATCGGTCGGGCGCAATGGCGGTCTATCTCGAAGTCGGCTCTCGCTCGCCTGCCGACACGATCACCTGCTCGGACATCGATATGATGAGCTCCAACGTCGATGGTAGGTTCGTGCACAAGGACGGCACGCCTTATGCGGGAACCTGTAAAGACACATCAACGACGTAAGCGGAGACGTGACATCATGATCCGACCTCAGGAGCCGCGATGAGCAGCGATGCGCCAGACGAGAAGTCCATACCCACGGTGCCCCGTCCATCCCAACCAAGCCTTGCCGAATGGGCCGGAGGCGCTGCAGCGTTCGGCGCATTGTTCACCCGCTTCTACGAACGCGTCCGCGAGGACGATATCCTAGCGCCCGTCTTTGCCAATATGGATCCGCACCATGCTGAGCATGTCGCAGCGTTTGTTGGTGAGGTGCTTGGCGGACCGCGTGCCTACACCGATAGTGGCGGCACACACGCTGGCATGATCCTGCGCCACCTTGACCGGAAGCTGACGCATGAGCAGCGCAAGGCCTGGGTTGCGCTACTGCTCGATACCGCTGATGCCTGCGGGTTGCCGGATGACCCTGAATTTCGGGCAAGCCTCGTAGGTTATCTTGAGTGGGGCTCGCGCCTCGCGGTGCTCAACTCGCAGGACGGTGTGGCAAAGCCGCAGGCCGATTTTCCGATGCCGGAATGGAGTTGGTCTTCGCCCGGGGGGCCTTACCAGCCTTGAGTTTTTCTACAGAAGCGCGCTTTGGCTTCTGTCGGCTGCCCCGCACGGCGATACAAGTCTGCTTTGCCTACTACAGATGACCTCACATAGGAACATCGACATGGCTGCCTTCGGCCTACTGTTGCTGTTTCAAGAAGCGGTCGTTTTTAACGCCCGTCCAAGCCATGCATCCGGCGCATAATCTTCCGATTCTCCGCAACCGATGGCGTCCCCGTGACTTGCGGCATAGAGCCGGTGCCAGCCCGAGAGTGAGAGAGCCTTGAAGGGTTCGCGACGGGTTTAGGAGGGGAAGAGCAGCTTGCCCGGCCCGTCGCGGAGATCCCCGACATGGACCGGACCCATTGCACAAGAGGTGCAGCAAACCGCGCCGACATCTACACCCGCATCACCCAGGAGATCGTGGCCGCCATCGAGGCCGGAACGCATGCAGGCTGCTGGAAACTCCCCTGGCATCATGACGGCAGCGCCATCGCGCGGCCGCTGAACCTGGCATCGCAGAAGCGCTATCGCGGCATCAACATTTTGGCGCTCTGGGTCACCGCCATGAAATCCGGCTATGGTTCGGGCCTGTGGGGCACGTACCGGCAATTCGCTGCAATGGGCGCGCAAGTCCGCAAGGGCGAGCGCTCGACCACCGTGGTGTTCTGGAAGCAGTTCGAACGCGGCGAGGCTGATGATGGGGCGAGCGACGCGGGCGGCTTAGGTGGTGTCCACAGCGGCGAAGATCGTGACGACAATCATGGCCGCCCGCGCTTCATGGCAAAAGGCTATGCCGTCTTCAACGCCGCACAAGTCGACGGCCTCGATCTGCCGTCGCAGCCAGTTTTGCCGGAGAGCGAGCGGATTGATGCCGCAGAGCTCTTCTTCGCCAATCTGGGCATTGCGATCCGGACCGAGGGCGATCAGGCCTGTTATGTGCCCAGCCTCGATGTCGTGCGCATGCCGCCCTTCGCGCGCTTCCGCAGTGCTGGGCATTTCTATGCCACGCTCGGGCACGAGTGCGGGCATGCCACTGGCGCAAAGCACCGTCTCGACCGCGATCTCGGCGGGCGCTTCGGCTCCGAGCGCTATGCCGTCGACGAGCAGATCGCCGAACTGACGGCGAGTTTCGTCATGGTGGATCTTGGTCTGGCCTACGGCGCAAGGCCCGAATGCACGGCATACCTCGCCTCATGGCTCAAGGTGTTGAAGAACGACACGCGGGCGATCTTCACGGCCGCCTCTAAGGCGCAGGCCGCCGCCGACTGGATGCATGCGCAGCAACCAGGCGCTGACACGGTGCCACCCCGCCTCGATGACAGCACTTCGGACGATGTCGAATACAGTGCCGACATCGCGGCGGCGGCTTGAAGGGAGGGCGGAACATGTCCAACGCTTCACCCTCCAAGACTATCGCCACCATCCTCGCCTTGCTGGTCGATCCGGTTGCGGCAGAAGCGCGGGTCGTCAGTCTCCCGCTTCAGGATGGCGAACTCGTCCTTGCCGAGCTCTATCGCCTGATCGACTGCGATCTGGTCGAACGCGCACCATTCGATGATCTTCACCTGATCTGGACCGACGAGGAGTACTGGGATTGCGCCACCGGGCTGACCGTGATCGACGACAGTGCGAACGCCATCGTCCGGCGTTTCCTGGTGATTGGCGCAACGGATGACGACGAGCCTTGCGACGTTGCGAGTGACCTTCCGCCGATCCTCGCAAGGTTTACCTGCCACCGCTGCATCTTCGAACCAGAGTTCGAGACGCGTAGTGGCGACACCGGACACGGGTTCATCATCCAGCAGCGGCTCAAGGGGACAAGGCCACGGATCGACAGGATCAGACCGGCGCTGACAACCGCTTGAATGGCCGTTCTGCCGCCACAACAGGTGCGGTCGCAAGACTGCGGGTGTTGTGGTGTTTGCAGACCCCTCGTGCTGCCAGTCATGGTGAACCTTAAAAGCATCCACCTCGCAGTGTCACATGACTGAACTCACTCGGGCTAAGCCCGCCTGTGGCCATCTCGCGCCGCTTTGCGCCAGTTGATGCTTTGGGCATTCAGCACCGCGAGGGTTGCCGGTTCGCGGACAATGCCAGTTGCCACGGCGATGGCGTCGGCAAGCTGTTGGTCCGAGAGATGCCGGATCGCTGGACGTCTGACGATTGTGTGCCACGGCGCACCGAGCGCCGTGTCGAGACAGATGCGCATGAAGCAATGATCTTCTGTCACCGGCCATGGCTGGGTTCTGGCCATTTCGGGAAGAACGTCACGCACGAGAGCATGCCACTGCGCAACAAGCATGTGGCGGGTCTGAGCGTCATCGCATCCGAGCGGCAGTTGCGGTTGTTGCTGTGACATTGGCCTTTCTTCGATGGTTTGACGCTGTTCCCGATCCAACCAATGCTGACCGCGATTGGCATGCGCGGTTACGCCTTCTGTCGGTGTCATGTGTGCCGGGCTACACGACAGCTCTCATGATGGAACCTGCAAGCGCAAATCACATTCAACGCCTGACGCGCCTCGTCACAGGCGCGTTGTCGCCACCTCCTGGCCGTGCACGCATCGTGCTCGCGCTCGCCACGGGCACGGCATGCCACGGCATATTCGCGATGGCGGGCATCGCCATGGTCACGGCGATGTTTTTCGGCATGAGTGCAAGTCTCGGCACGGTGGCCTGGCCCTGGGCGTTGGCCGCGAACGCTGCGCTGCTCCTGCAGTTTCCGCTGCTGCACTCGCTGCTTCTGACCAAACGCGGCCGTGCGGTGCTGGCGCGGCTTGTGCCCGGCCACCATGGCCGCACATTGTCCACCACGACCTACGCTATCATCGCGTCGCTGCAATTGCTGGCGCTGTTTGCGCTCTGGACGCCATCGGGGATTGTCTGGTGGCGGGCGGAGGGCTGGGTGTTCTGGATGGTCTGCGCGAGCTATGCGCTGGCCTGGCTGCTGCTGATCAAGGCGAGCTTCGATGCCGGGCCGGAGGTGCAGTCGGGCAGCCTTGGCTGGCTGTCCCTCATGCAGAACATCCGCCCGGTGTTCCCGGACATGCCGCAAACCGGCCTGTTCCGCCTGATCCGCCAGCCGATCTACGTGGCTTTCGCGCTCACGCTCTGGACCGTGCCAGTCTGGACGCCGGACCAGCTGGTGCTTGCTCTCACCTACACGGCCTATTGCCTCGCAGCACCCTTGCTGAAGGAGCGGCGTTTCACGGCGATCTATGGCGAACGCTTTGCGCGCTACAAACGCGCGGTGCCGTACGCGTGGCCCCGCTGGAGAGGCAACGCCGATGGCCGTTGAACCCACCCGCAACAATCTTGGCATCTATGACGACGTCGCGGCGCAATGGTGGTCGGATAAGCTGCGCTGGGTGCGCACGCTCAAGAACATGGTGCCGGGGCGGCTGCGCTTTTTCGACCGGTTCGTAAACTGGCCGGGCACGGACGTGCTTGATCTGGGCTGCGCCGGCGGCTTCATGGCCGAAGCCATGGTGGATCGCGGTGCCACCGTGACCGGGATCGACCCTGCGGCGCAAGCGATTGCAGCCGCCAAGGCGCATGCTGCCGCCCATGGCAGGACGATCCGCTATGACGTGGGCGTGGGCGAAGCCTTGCCCTATGCCGATGAAGTGTTCGATATCGTCGTCTGCGTCGATGTGCTTGAGCATGTCGCAGATCTGGGCCTCGTGCTGTCCGAGACAGCCCGCGTGCTGCGGCCCGGCGGCATCTTCCTGTTCGACACCATCAACCGCAACCCGCTTGCGATGTTCGCAACCATCACCGTGGCGGAGAATGTTCTCGGCCTGCTGCCAAAGGGCACGCATGATCCGGCCATGTTCATCAAGCCCGCGGAATTGCGCGAGAGGTTGGTCAAGGCGGGGTTCGTGCCGGGTGGCATGGTGGGGCTTGGGCCGCGCGGCCTCAACCGGCGCGGCGATTTCATCTTCGGGCAGCTGCCCGGCACAGCCATCATCTACATGGGCACGGCCCGCAAACCCGGCACAGAGGCAACACGGCCATGATCGAGATCGCTGCCCTGCTCACCACATCGTTGCTGTTTGGCGGCATGACGCTGTACTCGTTCGGCTTCGCGCCCCTCGTGTTCTCCGCCATGCCCGCCGATGCAGCCGGAAAGCTGCTGCGCCAGGCCTTCCCGCATTATTACATCTTCGTGTTCGTGACAGCCGTGGCGGCAGCCCTTGCACTGTTGCCGCGCGACGGGCTTACTGTGGGCCTGATGGCTGCGACGGCGTTGATCGCCGTTATTTCCCGGCAGGCGCTGATGCCAGCCATCAACACGGCGCGTGACATGGGCGCAAAGCGGCGGTTTGACCTGCCGTACGGGTTATCTGTGGCGCTGAACATGCTGCAGCTGGCGGCAGTGGTAATGGTTCTCGTGCGCCTCACCTGAACCGGCACGTCAACGACGGGACGTCTTTCGAACAACACCTCGTTGCGCCCCAGCGGCCCGGGCGTGATGGGCTCATTGTGACAGGCGTCAGTCGGCCTGTGCAGGGTGGCGGTGGCCGCATATCTCTCTGGTCCCGCGCGCAGCCTGTGACATCGATCAGAATGGCCAAAACGCGGCATGCTGCGATCTTTGATTATGCAGAATGTTCGACCTCAGTTGCCACCGGAAGCCTTCGACAAGATCGATCTGTCGAATGACGACCTTTTCTATGCCGAGCCGCGCCTGGTGACGCATATCGACGATCACGCCGTTGACGCATTGACGCGGCTCTATGGGCACCTCTTGCCCCCGGAAGGTTCGGTCCTTGATCTCATGTCGAGCTGGGTCAGCCATCTGCCAGCTTCCTTCGCGGGTGACGTGACCGGTCACGGCATGAACGCCGATGAACTGGCGGCCAACGAACGGCTCGCGGCTTTCTTCGTCCAGAACCTCAACACCCAGCCCCAACTTGCCCTCGATGACGCCTCTTTCGATGCCGCGCTGTGCTGCGTTGGTGTGCAATATCTGGTGCGTCCGGACGATGTGTTCGGGGAGGTCAGGCGCGTGTTGCGGCCCGAAGCACCCTTCATCATCAGTTTCTCGAACCGCTGTTTCCCCACCAAGGCCGTCGCCGTCTGGCGTGCACTCAGTGCGAAAGGCCATGGTGATCTCGTCACCCATTATCTGCACAACGCTGGTTTTGAGCGGATCGAACGGCATGTGCTGCGGGATGGTCGTGTCAGCGATCCGCTTACGGCGGTCATCGGGTACCGGTGATGGGCCGGACAGCTTTGCCGCCGCGGGCAAGATAACGGCGGTCCAGATCAGCCCTCCGTCAAGTGGACTTCCCCTTACCACGCACCGTGCCACCGAGGTTCGGAGCGCCGAGGCGCCTGTGTCCAGGCTCATCGCGTGTGACATGCTCCATTACCAGTCGTCAGATCGACGTCGTCACGCTGAAGGCACAGAATGATCGATGAGATGGATTACCGGATCGCATCACCGATCTGAATCTCGAGAGCGCCATTGATTCAGGAATGTCGTTGGACGGTCCAGTCTGTGTTTGGAACAATCAGCGAACACATCCCTCGCAGTTCGAATGGTCTCGCATGCATGATTTAAATCTCGCCAGCTCCAGCGTTGACCGAGCCAAGCTTTATGAGCCCATCCGCACGCCGCTTGTTGATGGCCGCCGCCTTGAGCGGATCGAGCCGGAACGCAACATGGCGCGCTACTACACGCTCGCGGTCGAGCTGACGCTATTCGACGACTGGTCCTGCACGCGAAGCTTCGGCCGCATTGGGGCGCGGGGCGGGCGGATCATGCTGGGGCTGTTCGCAACCCAAGCGGCGGCAGAAGCGGAACTCCTCACCCTACTGCGTGCGAAGCAGGCGCGGGGTTACCGCATCACCACCCCATGAAGGCGGTGCGGATACTGCCGGAAACAGTCCTGTGCGCCCGTGTGCCTTTCGATCGCAAGCTGGCAAGCCCAAGCTCTCGTGAGGCAGCGATCAGCGGCTTCCGGGTTGTTCTTGCCTGAACGGTCCCGTCCAGAAGACCGATAGGGGCGGTTGGCTCACCCTGCCAGTTGCTCCTGCACCGGATCACTCCTGCCGCGTTGCAATGGAAACCTCAGCACTGCTCTCCTGTGGCCGTCTCCGAAGCCATGCCCGGTTTCGCCTGAGATCGAGCGCCGTGCGGGCAGGGCGGGTCAACCCGCTGCCGGAGCGGCCAAGGGGGTATCCCCATCATTGTGTCCCACAATGACGGCTTCGCCGCCCTTCGGGTGGGTGATCCCCCTCCCCCTTGGCCGCTCCGTCCGGGGTCAGCTGTCGCTGGCCTGAAGAAGGCTGACCACCCTGCCGCGCCGTCGCTTCGTCAGCGGCGTCCCGGAGCTGGTTTCGGGAGCAGCAAACAAGGAGAGATTTCCATGGCTTCCACCATTGCAACCCTCACCAAGACCGCCACCGGCTACAAGGGCGTCCTGACCACACTGATGCTCAAGGCCCCCATCGAGTTCCAGGCCAATGCCCGCAAGGCCAGCGACAAGGCCCCCGACTTCCGGGTCGTCGCCAGCAACAACGGTTTCGAACTCGGCGCCGCCTGGATCAAGCAGGCCAGGAACACCGGCGAGGAATACATCTCCGTCAGCCTCTCGGCCCCCGAGCTCAACGGGGTGATGTACGGCAACCTCGCGGCAGCGCCCGGCGGCAAGGAGGACGAATACGTCCTGATCT
>JBOFFB010000584.1:0-1753 GCA_051648385.1 Allobosea sp. | reverse complement strand
GCGCGGGCCGAATCGAAAAGTTCGACCAGTTCGATCGCCTTGCCATCGCGAAACCGCCAGAGATGGGACACCATCACTTCGCAGGATTTGCCAGTGGCCTTGTTGGTCCATTTGCTGATACCGAACATGGCAACGCGATTGCGCTCGCGAACGAAGGTCTTCGGGATATAATAGACCATGTCCCATTCCGTCGTGATGCCCGTCAGATAGTGGACGAATTCGTCCCGTGAGTGGCGTGCGCGGGCGAATGACAAGCCGCCACCTTCATGACTGACGCTGCGAAGCTGGACGCGATCACTGCACAAAGCCAGCCATACCTCATGGTTGGTGCCCTTGCTGTCGTGCCAAGCCTGATAGGCCGCCTCCAGCTCATCCATTGGCACCTGCATGACCATATCAACGTTCTCCCCGAGTAGCAGATTTTTGTTGCGCGATCTCAGCATGCGCGCGCGTTGACGTAAAGTCCCGCAGATCTGAGGTCAGCTGGAACGTGTCATCAGGTGCGCAGCCCCCGCACCAGAATTCGTGCCGCCACACTCGGCAACCGAACCGATCACCTCAAATCCCAGCTTCTGATAAAACGCGATCGCCCGCGCATTCAGAGGCTCGACCTCCAGGGTCACAGTGGCAGGATGCCCGGCGAGTGCGACCGTGACACCGAACAGCTTGCCGCCAACGCCATGCCGCTGCATCGTCGGCAACACATAAAGCCGTGACAACACCATGGTCCCGTCCTGCGAAAGTGTGGCTTTCGAGGTTCCGACAATCTTTTCCCCGACTTCAGCGACGAGGAACACCGTGTTCGGCACTTCAAGCTGCGCTGCGAGATTGGAAATCGAATGCCAGTTGCCAGTGATTTCCGTCACCCGCGCAGCACCATAAATCGGATCATAGGTATCGTGCCAGGTTTCGACCAGAAGCGCGCGGATCATTGGAAGATCAGACGGGGTCGCCCGCCGGATCGTCACGGTGCCGGACATCACCCAAGCCCCAGCTTCCTCGCCAGAAGCTCGTTGACGACAGCGGGGCTCGCCTTGCCACCCGAGGCCTTCATCACCTGGCCCACGAACCAGCCCGCCATGCTGGGCTTGAGCTTGATCTGCTCGACCTTGTCGGGGTTGGCCGCGATGACCTCGTCGATGACCTTTTCGATAGCGCCAGTGTCGGTGACCTGCTTCATGCCACGCGCCTCGACGACAACCCTTGGATCGAGGGTCTTGTCATTCTCTGCTTCAGTCCAGATAATCTCGAACAGCTGCTTGGCAATCGTGCCCGAAATCACGCCTTCACCAATCAGGTCGACGATGCCACCAAGCTGGTCGGCGCTCATCGGCGAGGCGGTGACGTCCTTGTTTTCCTTGTTGAGGCGGCCGAACAGCTCGTTGATCACCCAGTTGGCAGCAGCCTTGCCGTCACGGCCCTTGGCGACAGCCTCGAAGAAATCAGCCTGCTCGCGCTCGGCCACCAGCACGGAAGCGTCATAAGGCGACAAGCCATACTGACTGATCAGCCGTGCCTTCTTGGCGTCCGGCAATTCCGGAAGCTGCGCCCTCAGCGCCTCGACGAAAGCCTGATCGAACTCTAGCGGCAGCAGGTCCGGATCGGGGAAATAGCGGTAGTCATGCGCTTCTTCCTTCGAGCGCATCGAGCGGGTTTCGCCCTTGGCAGGGTCATAAAGCCGGGTTTCCTGGTCGATCTTGCCGCCATCCTCCAGAATGCCGATCTGGCGGCGGGCCTCGACATCGACGGCCTG
>JBOFFB010000583.1:0-1957 GCA_051648385.1 Allobosea sp. | reverse complement strand
CCGGCATCGTACTGGGCGCGCAACTCGGCCAGAGCGGCGGCAAGATCGCCTTTCATGACCAATTCGAACAGGTCGATGACACGGGCACGGTCAGCGAGGCCCAGCATGGCGCGCACATCGTCCAGCGTGATCGGCCCAGCCGCATGGGCAATCGCCTGATCGAGCAGCGACATCGCGTCGCGGGCCGAGCCTTCTGCGGCCCGTGCGATGGCCTGCAGGGCGTCTTCATCAGCTGCCACACCTTCGGCCGCGCAGACCTTGGCGAGATATGCCACAAGAACTGCCGCGTCGATCCGGCGCAGGTCAAAGCGCTGGCAGCGCGACAGGATCGTCACTGGCACCTTGCGGATTTCGGTGGTGGCGAAAATGAACTTGGCGTGTGGGGGTGGCTCTTCCAGCGTCTTGAGGAAAGCGTTGAAGGCAGCGCCAGACAGCATGTGCACTTCGTCGATGATGTAGACCTTGTAGCGCGCCGAAACCGGCGAATAACGCACGGCGTCGTTGATCTGGCGGATGTTGTCGACGCTGTTGTTCGAGGCAGCGTCGATCTCCATCACGTCAATGTGGCGGCCTTCGATGATCTGCTGGCAATGGATGCCCGGTGTAGCAAGTTCGATTGTCGGCTTGCCGGTGCCGTCTTCGGTCTGGAAATTCAGGCCACGCGCCAGGATGCGGGCTGTGGTGGTCTTGCCGACGCCGCGCACGCCCGTCAGCATCCACGCCTGCGGGACGCGGCCTGACGTGAAGGCGTTGGACAGGGTCCGCACCATCGCGTCCTGTCCGATCAGGTCGGTGAAATCCTTGGGGCGGTATTTGCGCGCCAACACCTTGTAAGCAGGCTGAGTGGCAACGCCTGCAGCGGCGGCAACCGGCATGACATCGAGAAAGCCCGGCTGATCCTGCATATCGCCGGGTGGGTCATCGACCATGCGCACAAGGGCTTTTCGAGACGGGTTGCGATCAAAGATGGGTTGAAGTGGAAGGCTGGACGAAGACCCGCACTGTCTCGTTGGGGCTGCTTCCTTCCGGACCTGACCCGATTGGCGAGTGTTACGTCCCTCACCAACCTTCCAAGGCTCATATGCGACAGTGCGGCAAGAGATGCAAGGGTGGCATTGGCGTGTTCGGCGGTCTTGCGAAGTCAGTGTCGTGAATTCAGTTTTTGTCTCGGCGCACCACATCAAAAGCATACGTCACGCCTCTGGGTGTCACCTGGCGATACGGCAGCATGCGGTCGCCTTCGCCAAGAACTCCGAGGCTGACCTCCTTGTCCGGAAGCAGGATCGTTGCTGCCTTGTTGACGAAGATCAGGACGAAACGTTCCTCAGTGACCATCTCTGCCGCCCATGTCAGCAATTGGCGATGGAATGGCTGGGCTCGCCAGGCGTTTGGGCTGCCGGGATCGACTTGAATGTTGAGAAAACGCGTGAGCGGATCAACGCTCATCACGAACTTGCAGCGTTCCGGTTTCCATTCCGGCGTGAAATGTCCAGCCGTCATCCACAGGCAGAAGAACGACCGGCAATGCGCTGGTCGCGTCTCGTGGATGCCGCAACCTTTTCCGGGTGTGCAGTGAGTGCACCATTTGCCCGCAGGTTTGGCCAAGGATGGGACATCGTAGACCTTGCAGCACAGGGTGCAGGTTCCGCAATCACGCCCCGATGCGGCGATATTGGCATACTGTGCCGGATCGAGCGCATGCGCTGTGGCCGGGGCGTGATTTGGCGGTGAGGATTGATCAGACATATTCGAGTTATAGGGCGATACCCATCAGATCGAAAAGGGGGCACCTCGACGTTTGTGCGGAGTGCCCTATGTTGAGTGCATGCCGGTCATTCATGTCTCATCCCTTTCTCGCCTTCATCAGACTGTCGCCTCCTCCGGCGCGAGCCATCTGGTGACACTGATCAACGTCAACACGGTGGTTGAGCGGCCTCCTTCGATTGCACCGGAGCGT
>JBOFFB010000582.1:0-1515 GCA_051648385.1 Allobosea sp. | reverse complement strand
AATCATTCAGGCGCTGGCGCACCGATCCGCTCATGCAGTTGACCCCTCCTCCCGAAGGACATCAGAATTTTATAAAACTGACATGAAGTCAATTCATTTTTGTTTTCTTGCAATTTATCGCAATCCGCGTTTTTGTGTGCGCCCGCCTGTGTGATGCCGTCTTGCCGGATGATCCGGGATGGACCAAGACCGGCAGCCTTGTCAGGTTGCCCTCGCACCTCACGACACGGCGAGCCGGAAAGATAGTCGAGACATGCACTGCGATTTTCTGATCATCGGGGCCGGCATCTCGGGTGCGGCTGCCGCCTTCGAGCTTGCGGCGCATGGCTCGGTCATCGTTCTCGAGGCGGAAGCCATGCCGGGCTATCACAGCACGGGCCGTTCGGCAGCGCTGTATACCCGCAACTATGGCAACAGCGTCGTTCGCCGGATCAACCAGGCCAGCCACGGCTTCTTCACAAGCCCGCCCGACGGTTTCACGGACGTGCCGCTGTTGACCCCTCGCGGCTCGCTGACCATTGCATCTTTCGAGAACCGTGATGGACTCGGACCAATCCTTGGCCTTTCCGAACCGGGCCACGAGATCATCGAGGTCAGCGCCGCCCGCTGTCTTGAGCTGTGCCCGATCCTCCGGTCCGATCATGTTGCCACCGGAGCATTCGAGCCTGGCGTCATGGACATGGACGTGGCGGCCATCCACCACGGCTTTCTCAAGGGCCTGAAAGCCCGCGGCGGTGTCGTCACCTGCAAGGCGCGGGTAGAAGGCATCGAGCGCAAGGCGGGGCAATGGCACGTGGCGGCCGGCGATGTGATGATCGCCGCGCGGATCGTGGTCAACGCAGCCGGAGCATGGGCTGGCGAGATCGGACTGATGGCAGGTGCCACCGATGTTGGGCTCATTCCCAAACGCCGGACCGCGATCACGGTCGATGTGCCCACCGGCACGGGCCTGTCGGCGATGCCAGCGGTCGATGTGATCGGCGGCGATGGCTACTTCAAGCCGGATGCTGGCCGCCTGATGGCGTCGCCGGGCGACCAGACGCCCGTCGCACCGCAGGATGCGCAACCTGACGAATGGGATGTGGCGGTTCTGGTCGACTGGCTGCAGACCCAGACCACACTCGAAGTGCGCCGCATCGCCAGCAGTTGGGCCGGTTTACGCAGCTTCGTGGCTGACGAAACGCCCGTCGTCGGCTTCGATGGGCAGGTCGAGGGTTTCTTCTGGCTGGCGGGGCAAGGCGGCTACGGCATCATGATGGCCCCCGCGCTCGGTCGCGCCACGGCATCACTGGTGACAAAAGGCGAGCTGCCTGCCGACTTGACTGCAACGGGTCTGATGCCCGCCAATCTTGCGCCTGAGCGGCTCAAGGTTCTTGCCGCTTCGATGCATATCTAGCAGGCCGCTGAAGAAGTTGCGACCAGTTTCATTTTCTCGCGTTTTTGAGCAGCTTTCAGAGTTTTGGCGGTGGATTTTCCACCATCAGATGTCGAATTTCCCGCCATACTGGTCAAGAT
>JBOFFB010000581.1:0-1908 GCA_051648385.1 Allobosea sp. | reverse complement strand
TTCACCACATGATCAGTCAGCAGCGCCATTTCGCGCGCCGTAACACGCTGCTCCGGGTGCGAAAAGCCCATCGAATTGCGAAAGACCGACCGGACAAGGCCGATTTTTCTTGCCCGCTCATTCATCAATCTGACGAAGTTTTCCTCGCTGCCAGCGATACCTTCGGCCAGCGCAATGGCGGAATCATTACCGGACTGAATCAGCAGGCCTGACAACAGGTCAGCGACCTTGATCCGGCTATTCGGCAGCGCAAACATCGTCGACCCACCAGAAACGGCCCCGCCGCGCCGCCAGGCATTTTCCGACACAACCATTTCGTCTTCGAGCTTGAGGCGGCCTTGGGCAATCTCTTCGAAGACGACCATCGCGGTAACGATCTTCACCATGCTGGCCGGGGCCATCAACTCGTCTGAACCCTTCTCGAACAGGGTGCTGCGACTGTCGACATCATACAGGATGGCTTGCGGCGCAAGTGTCTGAAAAAGCTGCGCATGCGCAGGCAAAACGGCGAGCATCCACCCCGCGCAACCCAACGGAAGCACACATGACAAAGCCCGCGCCGCCAGAACACAGCATCGGGCCAGAAGAATTGGATATGACATGCGGCCTTTTTGCGACGATCGGGACACAAAATCAACTGTGTCCGGTATTCACTTTGAAAAAGCGGTTATCGCAGCGCCAGGAATTTCTGCGGCTTCAGGTCACGTACCAGCGGATGGCCCCGGTCGAATGTCTGTGCCGGGCCAATCGGCTTGGCGAAATACAGGCTGGCAACGACTGGACGCGATGGCGCGGCAGCAATGCGTGCTGCGCCCGGCTGAGGACCGGCGAAAGCCGTCGGTGTGGCAGCACCCGGGATAGTTGCCAGGTCGAATGGTCGCTCCGGTGGACGTGGCGCGCCGGAAACCGGCCGGACGATGTCACTGACGGCGAGTGGGGCGGCTGACGCCGCTGTCGCCTCAGCCAATGCAAGACGCGAGACAGGCTGGCGCTGGGCAATGGCTGCAGGCACCTCGGCAATATCCGTCTGTACAGTCGCCGGTGTTACGCGCGGCGACGTAAGAGGTGGTGCATTTGCAACCAAAGTTGCCGGTTGGCTCATGCCTGGAATGGCAGCCGGCGTTCCATCGGACGTCAAGGACGCCGTCAACATGCGATCATCGCTGCCACGAACAGAGGCGCGCCCGACATACTCGACCCGCACGCGCGCGGTGCCAAGGTGGCGGAACTCAAGCAAATCAGCCGTGCGCTGTGACAGATCAATCACCCTGCCGCCATGATACGGGCCGCGATCGTTGACCCGCACCACGATCGAGCGGCGATTGGACAGATTGGTGACGCGGGCGTAGCTCGGCAACGGCATCGTTGGGTGAGCGGCGGACACGCCATGGCGGTCATAGATTTCACCGTTGGCGGTCTTGCGACCGTGAAATGCGGGGCCATACCATGAAGCTTGCCCCGTAATCGTGTACCCAATGGGCTTCACATATGGCGTGTAGCGTTTACCGGCGATGGTGTAGGACCTGCCAACATGATCGCGACCGCCGCCTTTCGGCACAGCTTCTCCCTCCGCGAGCACACGGGGGCTGGCAGTGCCGAACTTGCGATGGGAAAAGGAGCCAGCTTCGCGGCTTTCCTGCGAAGAAAGTCGGGATTGCTGTTGCTGCTGGGCGCAATTTGCAAGCACAAACCCGAGGCCCGCGACAAACCACACGCCTAGAGCGCGCGACCCAGTTTCCGGAGCTACAACAGAATTCAAAAACAGCTTCCGCATGGAGGCCCTTTACGCACTTGACGCATACACATGCCAACGGGGCATCTGATGCTCAAATTGACGAGGTTCCGTGAAAGGATCGTTAAGGAAAAAGCGGGTTGCCTGCAAGTCTGCAACACACTTTTACATCAAAG
>JBOFFB010000580.1:0-3463 GCA_051648385.1 Allobosea sp. | reverse complement strand
CATCGACCAGACCCCGTCTGGTTTAATGCAAAAATCAGACTCTCTGTACAGTTGGCCGAGGCGTGAACTTTTTGAGGGCTTCAGTTTCGTTTGTCGTATAACGACTCCGCGGATGCCATGCCGAGGACCATCCGGCGAGCAGGAAGTCCAGACGAATGTCTGGCCGGAATCCGGTAAATGAGCCTGAATTCGTTCAGTTTTTATTTTTTGAAACCGCTTGACGCACAAAAAGTTGAAGTTCACTCTGGTTTTGTAAGAAAAAACGGCGAGCTAGGTGATGTTCACCTGGTGCGCTACGCCATTGAAGATCGAAGCATTGACCTGACTGTCAATGCTTCGGATCGTGTTGCAGACAACAACGATAACGACCGCGCGCGCTATTCCGCGACGACAGCGGCACCAACTGGAGGAGAGACTTCATGGCTGCCGTCTCGATGACGGTGAACGGCAAAACCGTCACCGGCGATATCGATCCTAGGACCCTTCTGGTTCAGTTCATCCGCGAAGATCAGCGCCTGACCGGCACCCATGTCGGCTGCGACACCAGCCAGTGTGGCGCCTGCGTCGTCCACATCGATGGCAAGGCCGTGAAGGCCTGCACCACGCTGGCGCTGCAATGCCAGGGTGCCACGATCGTCACCATCGAAGGCATCGCCGCTGCCGATGGAACGCTGCACCCGATGCAGGAAGCCTTCCGCGAGCACCACGGCCTTCAATGCGGTTTCTGCACGCCGGGCATGATCATGTCGGCGATCGATATCGTCAACCGCAAGGGCAGCAATCTCGACGAACACACGATCCGCGAGGAGCTCGAAGGCAATATCTGCCGCTGCACCGGTTACCACAACATCGTGAAAGCCGTTGATGCGGGCGCAAAGGCCATGGGTGCGACGGCCAGGTCGATGAAACAAGCCGCCGAGTAAGGGGCAGTTGGCAGTCGGCAGTCGGCAGTCGCAAGCACGACAAGGCCGCGACCGCTGATCGCCTTCCGACTGCCGCCTGCCGACTGCCCACTGCCATCAAGAGCAACGCATTCGGGAGAAGACCATGTCCGCTACAGGTATCGGCGCCTCCGTCCGCCGCAAGGAAGACCATCGTTTCATCACCGGCGCTGGCCGCTACACCGACGATATCAATCGTCCGGGCCAGGCTTATGCCTATTTCCTGCGCTCGCCGCACGCGCACGCCACGATCAAGAAGATCGACGCATCCAAGGCTCTCAAGATGCCCGGCGTTTTGGCCGTGCTCACCGGCGATGATCTTGCCGCCGACAAGATTGGTGGGCTGATTTGCGGCTGGATGATCCACAACAAGGACGGCTCACCGATGCGGGCGGGCGGGCATCCGGCGCTGGCCCAGGGCAAAGTGCGTTATGTCGGCGACCATGTCGCCGTGATCGTGGCTGACAGCCTGGCCCAGGCACGTGATGCTTCGGAAGCTGTGGTCGTCGACTACGGCGTGCTCCCAGCGGTGGTTGACACTGCAACGGCCACCAAATCGAAGACCGTGATCCACGATGTCGCGCCGGACAACTCGGTCTACAACTGGCATTTGGGCAACAAGGACGAAACGGAAGCGGCCTTCAAGAAGGCGAAGCACGTCGTCAAGATGAACATCGTCAACAACCGGCTGGCGCCCAACCCGATGGAGCCGCGCGCTGCGATCGGCCTCTACGACAAGGCAGAGGAGCACTACACGCTCTACACCACCAGCCAGAACCCGCATGTTGCCCGGCTGGTGCTGTCGGCTTTCATCGGCATCGCGCCCGAGAACAAGCTGCGTGTGATTGCTCCCGATGTCGGTGGTGGTTTCGGTTCGAAGATCTTCATCTATGCCGAGGAAACCGTTTGCGTCTGGGCCTCGAAAAAGGTCGGTCGACCGGTCAAGTGGAATTCCGATCGCACCGAAGCCTTCCTGTGCGATGCGCATGGCCGCGACCATGTGACGGAGGCGCAGCTGGCCGTTGACGAGAACAACAAGATCACCGGCTTGCGCGTGCATACCATCGCCAATCTCGGTGCATATCTGTCGACGTTCTCGTCTTCGGTGCCAACCTATCTCTACGCGCCGCTGCTGAGCGGGCAGTACAACATCCCGGCGGTCTATGCTGAGGTCGATGCGGTTTACACGACGACTGCGCCGGTCGATGCTTATCGCGGTGCGGGCCGACCGGAAGCAACCTTCGTGGTCGAGCGCCTGGTAGAGGTTGCTGCGCGGCAACTTGGCATCGATCCGGCCAAGTTCCGCCAGATGAACTACATCACCAAGTTCCCGCATCAGACGCCAGTGATCATGTGCTACGACGCCGGCAACTACAACGCCTCGATGAAGAAGGCGCTGGAGGCAGCTGATTACAAAGGCTTCGGCAAGCGCCGGAAAGAGGCCGAAAAGCGCGGGAAACTGCGCGGCATCGGCTTCTCGTCCTATATCGAGGCTTGCGGCATCGCGCCATCGGCAGCGGTCGGCTCGCTTGGGGCCGGCGTCGGCCTTTGGGAATCGGCGGAGGTCCGCGTCAATCCGATCGGCACTGTCGAAGTGCTGACCGGCTCGCACAGCCACGGCCAGGGGCACGAAACTACCTTCGCGCAACTGGTCTGCGACCGTCTCGGCGTGCCGCTTGAAGCCGTGTCGATCATCCATGGCGACACCGACAAGGTGCAGATGGGCATGGGTACCTATGGCTCTCGCTCTGGCGCAGTCGGCATGTCGGCTATCGCCAAGGCGCTCGACAAGGTGATCGCCAAGGGCAAGAAGGTCGCGGCGTACGTGCTTGAAGCGTCCGAAAAGGATATCGACTTCAAAGACGGCAAGTTCACCGTGAAGGGCACTGACAAGACGCTCGATTTCGGGGCCTGCGCGCTGCAGGCCTACATCGCCCACAAGTTCAATGGGCAGGATCTCGAGCCCGGCCTGAAAGAAGGCGCGTTCTATGATCCGACCAACTTCACCTTCCCGGCGGGTGTGCACATTGCCGAAGTCGAGGTCGACCCTGACACCGGCGTCACCAAGGTGGTGAACTGGACGGCGGTGGATGATTTCGGCATCGTCATCAACCCGATGATCGTCGAGGGCCAGGTCCATGGCGGCATCGCGCAGGGCATTGGCCAGGCGCTGCTGGAAGGGGTGGTCTACGACAAGGAGGGCCAACTCCTGACGGCAAGCTACATGGACTATTGCATGCCGCGCGCCGACGATCTGCCATCCTTTACTGTCGGCATGACCGTCACGGCCTGCCCGTCGAACCCGCTTGGCATCAAGGGTTGCGGCGAGGCTGGCGCGATTGCCGCCCCGCCTGCGCTGATCAACGCCATCACCGACGCTGTCGGCCATGAGGATGTGGCGATGCCTGCGACACCCAAGGTCGTGTGGCGTGCAGCGCAGAAGGCCATGAGGAAAATGGCGGCCGAGTAAGCCGCGCTGTTGCCCCCTCTCCCCTTGCGGGAGAGGGGTTCGATTTCACCTG
>JBOFFB010000579.1:0-6687 GCA_051648385.1 Allobosea sp. | reverse complement strand
TATGTTCCACAATGGGTGGCGTTTGATCCTTCTCCCCTTGCGGGAGAAGGTGGGCGACGCCCGGAAGAGGGGTCGGTATGGCTATCCGGCAAGACCCTGCGACCCCTCTTCCACCCTTCGGGCACCTTCTCCCGCAAGGCGAGAAGGGCATCACGCCCCGCATCTCGCAAAACGTCGACTTCAAGCGATTGCCCTGCTCTGGATTGCGTCGTGGATGGCGTTCTCTGGTGCAGCATTTGGCGCTTCCGACACCAAAGTATCCATGACGGTGTTGCCACCACTGCCTGCGGCGGGGGAACTGGTGGTCAGCCATCACATGGCCGGCATCGCACTCGGCGGCTTCGACCCTGTCGCGTTTTTCGACAGGTTGCGACCTGTGCCTGGCAAACCGGAGCACGAACTTCAGCACGCTGGCGCGACCTGGCGCTTCGCAAACATGGCAAACCGGAATGCGTTCATGGCCATGCCAGATGTCTACGCGCCTCTGTTTGGAGGGTACGATCCACTGGGCGTCACGGCAGGACGTGCAGTCGCCGGCCTGCCGCAGCACTTCCTCATCAGTGACTCACGGCTGATGATCTTCTCGACCGTCGACACACGTGATCGCTTTCTGGCGTCGCCTGGAATGCTGGACACGGCAGTTGCCAGATGGCCTGCGGTCGAACGTCAGCTGGCGCGCTGAACAGCACTGAGGACCGGCGCAAGGAGCTCCGTGCTGGACACCGCCACGAATGGCGGATTGCGGAAACCATGCTCCGCGCCGCTGTAGCTCAGCGGCATCCCGCTGATCGATCTGACATGGCCACCCGCAGCCGTGAGAATGGCGTCCCCGGCAGCGATATCCCACGCCATGGTCTGGCCGTGGCGGATGTGGATGTCGGCACGGCCTTCGGCCAGCATGCCGAACTTGATGGCCGACGAAGCAGGCACCATCGATGCCACGCCGCAACGTTCCAGCGCCGCAACCGAACGCGGATCACCATTGCGGCGGCTGACCAGCGCGTTTGGATGTGTGTGCCGGACACGATCCGAGATGTGGATATGTTCAGGCTTGCCGACCGGCTCGAGGTTGTCGCCAAGCGCCACGGCAAACGAGGTCTCACCGGCAAACCATGCGCGTCTGATTGCCGGCGCGACAATGGCCCCAGCCACGGCACGGCCCTGGTGGATTGCGGCGAGGCAAACGCAGAACTCCTCACCATGCTCTAAAAAATCGTTGGTGCCATCGAGCGGATCAAGCAGAAGGAAGGTTTCGTGGCCCATGTCGGCAGCGCCCACGCTCTCTTCGCTGACCAGCGCGGTCCCGATGCCAAGCTTGGCGAGCGATTTGCGTACGCTGCGATCAGCTGCATGGTCGGCTTCGGATACCAGCGACCCGTCAGCCTTGGTACTGGCGATGGTGACACCGCACCAGAATGACATCAACGTCCGGGCACCCTCGAGTGCGGCGTCAAACAGCTTGAACCCCAGTTCGTTCTGCATCATTCCAAGCAGCTGCAGTGGGTATTGTGGCACCACGGACATATTGAGACCTTGAACCTTGGCTCGCACCTTTGCAAGCCTGCGTACGGGAAGCTACACCCGAAATATTGAAGATACAGTGATTCGCGTGCGATCCACGAAGGGGCCGACCATGACCGATGCACCGACACCTGCGCTGGCTGTCACACTTGAAGGCATCGATCTTGCCAGCCTGCTTTGCAGCCGTGTCTGCCATGACGTGATCAGCCCGGTGGGGGCCGTCGTCAATGGCATCGAACTTTACGACAGCGGCGACGCATCGATGAAGGAGTTTTCCATTGATCTGGTGCGCAAGAGCTCGCGCCAGGCATCGGCGCGGTTGCAGTTCGCCAGGATCGCGTTCGGCGCAGCGGGCTCGGCAGGGGCAATGATCGACACCGGTGATGCCGGCAATGTGGCACAGGCCTTTTTCGCCGATGAGAAGATCAACATCGTCTGGAACCTACCGCGCGCGCTTTTGCCCAAGAATCAGGTCAAGTTGATTCTGAATCTAGTGATGATCGCCACGCATGCCATCCCGCGTGGTGGCATTCTCACCGTCGGCGGAACTGTTGTCGGCGATCAAGGTGACTTCACGCTGACGGCGGCGGGGATCAACGCACGCTTGCCCCACAATGCCGAGGATCTCATCGCAGGCCGGGCCCCGAACGGCGTTGTCGATGCCCATGCCATCCAGCCTTACTATGCCGGGCAAATTGCGCGGGCGGCGGGGATGGCTGTCAGTTTCATGCTTGAAGGCGATGTCGTGACGATCCGTGCAGTGATGTCCGAAGCCCAGCCGGGTTGATGCTGGGCGCACTTGCTGCGCGCTGCTGGCCCGCAAAAAATTAATGTGCCGATTTCGGGCGATTTCAACGTATCGTTCACCGTTATCGACGATTGTTGCGGCTACGAGTAACAGTAGCGTGGTTTCAATCGTCGATCATGGACGACTTGCTTAAAGAGTTTCTGACGGAGTCCCACGAACACTTGGACACCGTCGACCGCCAGATGGTTGAGTTCGAGAGCAACCCCTCGAACTCCGAAACCCTGCGCAATATTTTCCGGCTGGTTCACACCATCAAGGGAACATGCGGGTTTCTAGGTCTTCCGCGTCTTGAGGCGCTCGCACACTCTGCCGAGACCCTGCTCGGCCAGCTCCGTGATGGTGCGGAGGTCACGTCTCGCGCGGTAACGTTGACCCTCGCCTCGATCGACCGCATCAAGGTCATCCTCGCCGGTCTAGAGGACACGGGGATCGAGCCTGAGGGCTCCGATGCGGATCTGATTGCTGAACTGGACAAACTGACCGCTGCCGTCTTGCTGAAGTCGGCGGGTTCTGTCTCGACACTGCCCGACAATGAGTTCTCGCGGCCTCTCAAGGCCGGAGAAGCGTCACTCGACGAGCTGGAACGTGCATTTCGCGAAACGGTGGGCCCGGATTTTGGCGTCGGAACTGCAGATGATCAGACGGACATGACAATGTCGCAGTCTGCGCAACAGGACCGGCACATCGATGATCCGGCTGAGTCCCGTCTCGCCGCACAGTCCATCCGTGTTCAGGTCGGCACGCTCGAACACCTGATGACAATGGTGTCGGAACTGGTGCTGACGCGCAATCAGTTGCTCGAAATTGCACGGCGCGAGAACGACCAGTCATTCAAACTGCCACTTCAGCGGCTGTCGCACATCACTGCCGAGTTGCAGGACGGCGTGATGAAGACCCGCATGCAGCCAATCGGCCACGCGTGGAACAAGCTGCCCCGTGTTGTCCGTGACCTCTCGGCCGAACTCGGCAAGAAGATCGAACTGGTCATGGAGGGTTCGGACACCGAGCTTGACCGCCAGGTTCTGGAGCAGATCAAGGATCCGCTCACCCATATGGTGCGCAACTCCGCCGATCATGGCATCGAAACGCCGACAGAACGTCTCGCGGCAGGCAAGCCCGAAATCGGCCGTATCCGGCTCTGCGCAGCGCATGAGGGCGGCTCGATCACCATTCGCGTCTCCGATGACGGCAAGGGCCTCGACATGGCCCGTATCCGCAGGAAGGTACTTCAAGACGGGATCGCCAGCTCCGCAGAGCTCGACAAAATGACGGATGCGCAGGTTGCGCGCTTTATTTTCCACGCCGGACTGTCCACCGCAACCACCGTGACAAACGTGTCGGGCCGCGGCGTCGGCATGGATGTCGTCAAGTCCAACATCACTGCCATCGGCGGCACGGTCGATATCTCGTCGGAACCCGGCCGTGGCACGACCTTTTCGATCAAGCTGCCACTGACGCTCGCCATAGTGTCGGCTCTGATCGTCGCGGTGGATGATCAGCGCTTTGCCATCCCGCAATCAGTGGTGCGTGAGTTGGTGCGCGTGCGGCCAGGTTCCGGCCATGTCGTCGAGCAGATCAACGGTGCCAGCATCCTCCGGCTGCGCGATCGCCTGCTTCCGGTGGTCACGCTGTCTGGCGTGATGCGAACTGGCGAAGGCACAGTCGAGAACGGCTTCGTGGTCGTCACGCAGATCGGCCAGCAACAATTCGGCCTGATGGTGGATGGCGTGCTGCAGACCGAGGAAATCGTCGTCAAACCCATGTCTGCCAAGCTGAAAGCGATATCGCTGTTCTCGGGCAACACGATCCTTGGTGACGGTGCCGTCGTGCTCATTCTAGATCCGAATGGCCTCGCTCGCAGGGTGGGAAATCTCGAGATCGAAGACGACAAGGTGGCGGCTGACGACCAGGCGACTGACGAAACCCGGGGCGTGGCGCAGACTGTTCTGGTGTTCCAGGGTGGCGGCGGCAGCCTGAAGGCGGTTCCGCTCTCGCTGGTGACGCGCCTCGAAGAAATAGACGGCTCATGCATCGAGTTCACGTCAGGCAAGCCACTGGTCCAGTATCGTGGCAAGCTGATGCCGCTGGTACTCGCCAATGAAGCGCTGAAGCTCAATCGCGAGGGACTGCAGCCACTGGTCATCTTCTCTGATGGTGCACGCACCATGGGTCTAGCTGTCGAAGCTATTGTTGACATCATCGAGGAGCATGTCGATATCGAGTTTGCCGCAACTGATCCGGGTGTCATCGGCTCGGTTGTGCTCGGCGGTCGCGCCACCGAGATGATCGACCTCGCCCACTATCTGCCCCAGGCCTATCCGGATTGGTTGACAGGGCGGGCAATGCCGCTCGCCCGTGGCCCCAGAAACATCCTTCTCGTCGAGCAGTCGAACTTCCTCCGCGAGATGCTGGCCCCCGTGATCAAGGCTGCTGGCTTCAATCCGGTCTGCTGTGCCAACGCCGCTGAGGCCATCGCTCAACTTGCAGGTCCGCAGAGCTTTGACTGCATCATTGTCGACATCGAGCATGCGGGCAGCGATGGCTTGCGGATTGTCGAACTGGCGAGCCGGGATAGCCGCCATGCGCAAGTGCCGCTGATCGGGATGGCTTCGATTCCTCATCCAGCCCTGGTCGAACAGTGCCACGCAGCCGGGTTGCGCGCGCTCGTGGCGAAATTCGACCGGCAGGGCCTCATGGACGCGCTGCGAGCCAACCCAAACGTGCTTAGCGAGGCCGCATGACATCCCTGCTGTCTCATCCCGAGCTGACCACGGCAAGCGCCAAACTCGCGACAGGTGCAGGCCCGGACCTCGAGTACGTCACCTTGCACGTCGGCGGCCAGCTGTTTGGCCTGCCGATCAATGAGGTACACGAGGTTTTTGCCGCCAACCAGATCACTGCGGTGCCACTGGCACCGGTCGCCATCAAGGGACTGCTCAACCTGCGCGGTCGGGTGGTCACGGCTATCTGCCTGCGGACAGTGCTTCAGATGCCAGAAGCTGCGGCCCAAGCCGAACGCATGGCAATCGGGGTCGATGTCGGAGGCGAAGCGTTCGCGCTTCTTGTCGACAGGATCGGTGATGTAATGCGGCTCTCCGGCGCAACCCACGAAACAAATCCGATCCATCTTGATGGAAATTGGCAGGATTTATCGCGCGGCGTTCACCGCCTCGAAACCTCTATCCTTGTAATACTCGATCTTGGGCGCATCATCGGCAGCCAGAGTCTGGCTGCCTAAGTGCCTGTGAGCTCTAGGACAGTGTCATGAAAAACTGCCTGATCGTGGATGATTCAGCGGTTATCCGCAAAGTCGCCCGCCGCATTCTTGAAGGCCTCCAGCTTCGTATCAGCGAGGCCGAAGACGGCCAGCAGGCACTGGACGCCTGCAAGTCGCGCATGCCTGACGTTGTGCTTCTCGACTGGAACATGCCGGTCAAGGACGGTTACGACTTCTTGCGTGAACTGAGGCAGATGCCCGGCGGCAAGGAGCCCAAGGTCGTGTTCTGCACAACCGAGAACGACATCTCGCACATTGCGAGAGCGATGCATGCCGGAGCTGACGAATACATCATGAAGCCATTTGACAGCGAAATCCTGACCTCGAAGTTCCATCAGGTCGGCGTCATCTGACCTGGTCGGATGATAGATCGGTCCCGTCATGAGGGCCTTATCGGTCACGGCGAAAACACATTGACAGGGTGATGATGTCGAGTTCGGCAACCACGCGTGAGGGTCAGGTCACAAACTCCCGCGCGAGCGTGCTGATTGTTGACGATTCTGTCGTGGCGCGTGGTCTGTTCAATCGCTGGATCAGCGAACACCCAAGGCTGGAAGTCGTGGGGCTTGCCTCCGATGGGCTCAATGCCGTGAGGATGGCCAGCCGCCTGCAACCCAACCTGATCATTCTCGATCTTGACATGCCGGTCATGGATGGCCTTACCGCGCTTCCTGAAATCCTGAAGGCCAGTCCGGACAGCTGCATTGTCATCGCGTCGAGCCTGACAGCCCGCAGTGCCAGGCTTTCGCTGCAATGCCTGTCGCTTGGGGCGACGGACATACAGCCCAAACCCGACAGCAACCGCGACCTGACAATGTCGCTGTCTTTCCGCCATGAGCTGATCGCAAAGCTCGAAGGGCTGATCGGTGCAAACATCACCGCTGCCAAACGCCGCAAGCCAGCTTCACTCGCTGCGGCAACCGTCAGTCAGCCACCTGCCACGTCGGCGGCAACACAGCGACCGTCGAACGATGCACCTGCCTCATCACTGCGGTTCGAGGCGACGCCACGCCTGATCGTTATTGGTGCTTCCACCGGAGGCCCGCGTGCTATCGCCAACATCCTTCATGACATGAAGGAT
>JBOFFB010000578.1:0-13913 GCA_051648385.1 Allobosea sp. | reverse complement strand
GTTCGGGCTGGGGCCTCTGGCAGGCGTGCTGGCCATCGGGCTGCATTCGTTCGGTGCGCTCGGCAAGCTGTTCGCGGATGTGGCAGAAAACATCGATGAGGAGCAACTCAAGGGCGTGCGCTCCACCGGCGCGGGCTGGGCCCAAACCATGGTCTACGGGGCAACGCCACAGGTGTTGCCGGATTACCTTTCCTACGGACTGCTCCGGCTGGAAATCAATGTGCGCGCGGCGTCGATCCTCGGCTTCGTTGGAGCGGGCGGCATCGGGCAGGAACTCTTCACGGCGGTGAAGGGCTTTAACCACACAGATATCTCCGCCATCTCGATCATGCTGATTGCGGCCGTCATCGCGATCGACTCAGGTTGCGCCTGGCTTCGCGGCCACGTGATTGGCCACGACAACCTGAGGGCTGTCTGATGGCGCAAGTCGGGAGCGGTGAATTGCGCCAACGCTGGCGCAGCCTGAGATCAGAGCTTTACCCCAAACGCGGCCTTGCCGCCTGGCGCGTCTATCTCGTGCTGGTGATCATCGGACTTCTCTTCGTGTGGGGTCTGCAGGCATTGGAAGTGACGCCGCAGAAAGTCCTGGATGGTGTCATGCGGCTTGGCTCAGTCTTCGGGCTGATGATCCCGCCAGACCCCAAGGGCCGCACATTGACCTACCTCGCCTCGATCGGCGAGACAGTAGCCATGGCGTTTCTCGGCACGCTGGTAGCCTCCGTGCTGGCCGTGCCGCTCGCGCTCATGGGCGCACGCAACATCATGCCGCTCTCGCCTGTACGTTTCTTCGTCAAGCGGTCGAGCGATGTGGTGCGTGGGCTGGACAGCCTTGTCTGGGCGATATTTTTCGTCAGTGTTGTTGGCCTCGGCCCCTTCGCTGGCATTCTGGCCATCGCCGTGAACGATACAGGCGTTTTGACCAAACTCTATGCGGACGCGCTGGAGAACACGGACCCCCAGCAGGCAAAGGGCGTGCGCGCCACGGGCGCAGACGCACAGCAGACAATCGTCTTTGGCATCATCCCGCAGATCCTGCCGGTCTTCGTCGGCAACAGCCTGTATTTTCTTGAGTCCAATGTGCGCTCGGCCACGATCCTTGGCGTTGTCGGTGCCGGAGGCATCGGCTTTTATCTCATGGACCGCATGCTGATCAGCGCCTGGCGCGAGGTCGCGTTCATCATCATTCTCATCTTGATCACGGTTGCCCTGATTGATACCACCTCCCGGCTTTTACGCCGAAAGTTGATCGGTCAGACGGTGGCGGCTGTCCACTGAGGGTTTCCCATTGAACGATCATCGCGCATTGCTTCACCGGCTCGCTGATGCCGCCGGCGCAGCGATCCTGCCACACTACCGCACAGCGTTGGTGGCGGAAAACAAGCTCGGTGACGCTGGCTTCGATCCCGTCACCGTGGCCGACCGCGCCGCCGAACATGCCATGCGCGTGCTGCTCGCCGATCTGGCGCCGGATCATGGCATCATCGGCGAGGAGTTTGGCCGCGAACGCGACGACGTGGAGAATGTCTGGGTCATCGACCCCATCGACGGCACCCGCGCCTTCATGAGCGGCATGCCGACCTGGGGTACACTCATCGCTCTGCTGCAGGATGGCCATGCGGTGCTTGGCACCATCGACCAGCCCTTCACGCAGGAGCGCTTCTTCGGCGACGGTGAGAGGGCCTGGCTGCGCAATCGCGCTGGCGAGCACATCATCCGCTCGCGCCACGGCGTTGCGCTCAAGGACGCCGTGGTCTGGGTCAGCTCGACCTTCACGGCGACCCCCGCAGAGCAGGCGCGCGTGGAGCGACTGCGTTCGTGCGTCCGTTTGCTGCGCTATGGCAGCGACTGCTACGCCTACGCCATGGTTGCTTCCGGGCTCATCGACGCAGTTGTCGACACAGGCTTGGAAATCTATGACATTGCGGCGCATATACCGCTGATAAACGGCGCGGGGGGGCAGGTGATCGGCCTCGATGGCGCGCCGCCTCTGCGCTCCAACGCGATCATCGCTGCGGGTGAAGCGAACCTTGCCGAGGAAATTCGCGATCTGCTTGCCTGAAAGGGCCACCTCGATGAACCTCGACACGACGGGAGCATGGTCCTCGGGAACTCCACTCGTGATCGATACGATCCGGACACCGACCGGCGGCATAATCGGGATGTGCCATGCGCCGGGGCGGGTTGGTGTCGATGGGTCGGGTCGGCCCTGGCAGCGAAGCCTTGATACCGATCTCGATGCCATCGAGAAGCGGGGCACAAGGCTGATGATCAGCCTTATCGAAACCGGGGAGTTCGCGAGGCTCGGGCTTCCCGACCTGCCACGGGATGTCAAGTTACGCCCCTTTGAATGGCGGCATCTGCCAATTCAAGACATGTCCGTGCCGGATGTTGAGTCGGAGAAACTGCGCGACCTGCTCGATGAGGTGGCGAGCGTCTTGCGAATTGGCGGCTTCGTCCTGTTCCATTGTGCCGCCGGTTTGGGACGCACCGGGTTGATGGCAGCACTGACACTCATCGACGGGTTCGGCATGCAGCCTGCCGACGCCATCCGAACAGTCCGGTCTGCAAGGCCCGGCACCATCGAGAGCGACGCACAAGTGCGTTTCCTGCTGGCGTCTGTGCCCGGATCGGTCACGCCATCAGTGTGACAGACCGACAATCTCCATCGTTGGAGCATTGCGCGCAAAAGTGGGTACCGGTTTTGTGAGTACGCAATGCTCTATCTTATTATGATCGATCACCTTTCCGCATTGAGATGGGTTCCATCTCAATGCGGAATGATCTAGCGAAATCGGGACATTTCAGGCTGCGACAGGGATACTGCAGGAAGACGTCATGCTGGCTGATGCCGCAGGACCATCCACAATGCCATGGCGACCATCATCACGTTCTCGGTCAAGGAGACGAAGCCAAGTGGCACGCGGCTTGAGCCGCCGACGCAGGCGCATTTGATGTCGCGTTTGTCGACATAGACCGCCTTGAACACCGACACCGCGCCGATGCCACCGATGACCAGCGCGACCGGGATCGATACCCACATCAGAACGCCCGCCGCCATCAGAACGCCAGCGCCCAGCTCGGCGAACGGGTAGATGTAGGCATAGGGTACCCAGCGCTTCGCCAGCAGGTCATAGTTCAGGAACATCGACGAGAAGCTCTCGATGTCCTGCAGCTTCAGCATCGCAAGGATGCACATGCTGAAGGCGATGAACCACTCGGCGGCACGCAACGTGAAAGGTTGGCCGAATACCGCATGGCTCACCGCCAGCGCCATGAGCGCCGCTGCGGCGAAAACCGCTATCACCGGCGTGTAGCTGACCTCGCCCGGCGACCGCACATGCTGCCCGAAATGCCGCCGCAAATCATCATAGCCGCCGACCCGGTTGCCATCGATGAAGGTCTGCGGCGTGGTCTTGACGCCATGCTCCGCCTTGAAGGCATCGGTGGCATCGCGTGTCGTCAGATGGCGATCATCGACGGCAAAGCCTTTGCGCCGCAAGAGGTCGAGCGCCTTGATCCCATAAGGACAGGTATGGGTTGGCATCACCATTCGGTAGAGCGTGGCGGATTTGGTCATCGGGGCAGGTGCTTTCGGGTGCCGGTTCTTCCCAGTGTCAGCCGCTAGAACATTCAACCTGCGTTGTCGCGCAGCCAGCCGATCATCATGACGATTTCCGCGCTTTGGCTGCGCACCACAGCTTCCGCCAGCTTGCGCAGTTCCGGATCTGTGCCATGGCGCAGCAGCACCTTGGCCATCTCGACCGCGCCCTCATGGTGGGGGATCATCCCGGCGATGAAATCACGGTCTGCGTTGCCGATGAGGGACACGTTCATGTCCTTGTGCATGCGCATGTTGATGTCGGTATAGGCCTTGTTCACTGCGGCGGCCTTGGGGCTCAAAGCCGGGCTTGGGTTGCTGGCGAGCCAGGCGCGCATCTGGGCGATCTCGGTTTTCTGGGCCGCGATGATCTCCGTGGCCAGCTTCTTCACTCCGGCATCCTTGCCGAATTTCAGCACGATTTCGGAGACGTCGACAGCGCCCTGGTGATGCGGGATCATGCCGCGCACGAAATCGGCGTCGGCATTGCCGGTGAATTTGATGGCCATATCCTTGTGCATCTTCGCATTGGCTGCGGCGAAGGCCTGACTGGCAGGATCATTCGGGACAGCAGCCTGCGCACCATGGCCGGTGCCATGTCCGCCATGCTGCATGCCCTGCTGCATTCCCGGCTGCGCACGCTGTGTGCCATGATTGTGCTGGGCGAATGCGCCGGTCGCCGCGAGGATCCCGGCACTGGCGATGCTGATCAGTTTCATGGTGTTCTCCCTCGTTGGGTTGACCACGTCAGTTGACGCGGCCAGTGACTGTCTTGCCGTCCTTGTCAGTGAGTTGAATGGCTCCGCGCACCCGCGTGATTGTCCCTGGCGCGGTTGCCCTCAGTTTTGTGCCGTCAGCAAGAGCTTCCAACGGTATGCGATGGCTTTTGCCGTCGATGACCATGATGGCCAGCGCCTTGAACTCATTTGCCTTGAGAGGTCGGTCGAGGGCGTCGCTGACGTAGACCTCCAGTGATGTGCCCTTGCCGACCACTTCGACATGGTAGTTGCCGGCATCGACCAGCTCGCCGCCATTCGGCCCCTTTCGGGGCTGGTGGGCTTCGGCGGTAGCAGGCAACGCCAGCAATGCAGCAATGCTGACAACGAAGAGGCGACGGTTTGGTTCCATGGTGACGATCCTTTTCCGGTCTCAGAAGGCTTCGATAGTCTTGGCAGGCTGATCTGATGGCCCAGTACGGCTTGCGGCATTTTCCAGACGCACGCTGTCGATCAACCGCTTCAATGGCTTCTCGCCATAGCGCAGGAACAGCACTGGCGTGAGGAATGTGTCGAGCAAAGTGGCGCTGACCAGCCCCCCGAAGATGGTGATCGCGACCGGGTGCAGAATTTCCTTGCCCGGTGCGCCAGCGTCGATCATCAGCGGAACGAGTGCGACCCCTGCGGACAATGCCGTCATCAGCACGGGTGTCAGGCGTTCAAGCGAGCCGCGCATCACCAGCTCCGGACCGAATGCCATGCCTTCGTGGATGGCAAGGTTGATGTAGTGGCTGACCTTGAGGATGCCATTTCGCGCTGCGATACCAGTGAGCGTGATGAAGCCAATCATGGATGCGACGGAGAGCGGCTGGCCTGACCACCACAGTGCCGCGACCGAGCCGATCAAGGCCAACGGCACGCTGCCCATGATGATCAGCGAGAACACCACCGAACGGTAGCGGCTGTAGAGGAGGGCAAATACCATCGCCAGCGAGATGACCGAGAGCAGGCCGATGGTGCGTGTGGCTTCTTCCTGCGCCTGGAATGTGCCTTCGAAGCTGGTGAAGTAGCCTTGCGGCAAACGGCTCTGTGCGACCTGGCCGCGGATCGCCGCAACGATACCAGCCATGTCGGTCCGGCCATCGCTGTTGGCCAGCACGACGATGCGGCGCTTGCCGTTTTCGCGCAGGATCTGGTTCGGGCCATCGGTTTCGCGGACATCGGCAAGCTGGCGCACCGGCACCCATCCGAGCGGCGTCTCGATCAGCATATCGGCCAGCGCCTGCGTGGTCCTGAGGCTGTCATCGAGGCGCATCACCACGTCGAAACGGCGGTTGCCATCAACCAGCCGCGAGACGATCCGTCCATTGGACAGCCGTTCAAGCTGCTCGGTGATGGCGGCAGGCTGAAGGCCGTAGAGGGCTGCGCGCTCATAGTCGACCGTGATCTCCAGCTGCGGGATGCGCACCTGTTTCTCGATCTGCAGATCGACAACGCCAGACACGGACGCCAGCTTCTCGCGGAACTCTGCAGCGATGCGGCGCAAAGTGTCGAGATCCTCGCCATAGACCTTGAGCGCGATCTGGGCCCGCACGCCAGACAGCATGTGATCGAGCCGGTGCGAGATCGGCTGGCCGACATTTGTGGCAACCGGCAGCACCGCAAGCTTGGTGCGGATGTCCTGCACGATCTCGTCCTTGGAGCGCGCAGACGATTTCAGGTCCACATCGACTTCGGACGAGTGCACGCCTTCGGCATGTTCGTCGAGTTCGGCCCGGCCGGTACGGCGGCCAACCTGCCGCACTTCCGGGATCTGCAGGAGCAGCCGCTCGGCGATCAACCCAACACGGTGGCTTTCAGCCAGTGAGATGCCGGGGTTGAACAGGAGGTTGACCGTGAAACTGCCCTCGTTGAACGGCGGCAGGAAGGCGCGCGGAAGCTGTGTCGCGGCGGCGCCAGCGGTGATGACGCCTGCCAGTGCCCCGGCCATCAGTGTGCGCGGATGCCGGAAGCTCCAGCCCAGCAGAAGGCGGTTGCCTGCCTTGAGCTTGCGCACCAGCCAGCCTTCGTTGTGGTCAAGGCGCTTGAGGCTCGGCAGCATGTAATAGGCCATCACCGGCGTCAGCGTGATCGAGACGATCAGGCTCATCAGGATCGAGATGATGTAGGCCTTGCCGAGTGGTGCGAACAACCGCCCCTCGATGCCCGTGAGCGCAAACAGCGGCACGAACACAAGGATGATGATCATTGTGGCGTAGACGATGCCCGAGCGGACTTCCTGGCTGGCACTGACCACTACGTCGAACACAGAGCGCGGATTGCCCTTCTCGCGGTTCTCGCGCAGGCGGCGGAAGATGTTCTCGACATCGACCACGGCATCATCGACCAACTCGCCAATGGCGATGGCGAGACCGCCCAACGTCATCGTGTTGATCGACAGCCCCATGAACCAGAACACCACAGCGGTGGCGAGGATCGAAACAGGGATGGCTGTCAGCGAAATCGCCGTGGTGCGGACATTGAGCAGGAAGGCGAAGAGCACGATGGCCACCACGACCACTGCCTCCATCAACACGGTCTCGACATTCCTGATCGAGGTTTCGATGAAGTTGGCCTGCCGGAACAGGATATTGTCAACCTTGATGCCGCGCCCCAGCGTGCTGCTGATGTCGGCCAGCGCCGCCTCGACCTGCCGGGTCAATGTGATCGTGTCCACATCCGGCTGCTTCTCGACAGACAGGATCACGGAGGGCTTGCCCATGTAGCCCGCCTCGCCGCGTTTGAACCTCGCGCCAAACCCGATCTCGGCAACCTGCCGGAGATAGACCGGCCGGCCATTCACCGCTGCGACCGTAACCGAGCCGAGATCCTCCAGCCTCATGGTGCGGCCGATGTTTCGGATCAGGAACTCGCGGGCATACTGATCGGTGAAGCCGCCGCCGGTGTTGGCACCAAAGCTGGTGAGCGCTGCCTCCACCTGTGCCTGAGTCACGCCCAGCGCCCGCATCGCAGTCGGGTTGGGCGCAACGCGATACTGCCGGACCTCGCCGCCAATGGGGATCACCTGGGCAACGCCGGGAATGGTGAGCAGGCGGGGGCGGATGACGAAATCGGCGATTTCGCGCAGCTCCATGGCCGAGACATCGTCAGGCGCGGTCATCGCAGCCAGAACGATCTGGCCCATGATCGAGTTGATCGGCCCCATCTGCGGCGTGATGCCGGTCGGCAACTGGTCGCGCACCAGTGTCAGTCGCTCGGCGATCTGCTGGCGGTTGCGGTAGATGTCGGTGCCCCAGTCAAATTCGACATAGACAATGGAGAGGCCGACACCTGAAACCGAGCGGACGCGGGTCACGCCTGGCAGCCCGTTCATTTGGGTTTCCAGCGGAACAGAGATGAGCTGCTCGACCTCCGGCGGTGCCAGCCCCTCGGCTTCCGTCATGATTGTGACGGTAGGCTTGTTGAGATCGGGGAAGACATCGACCGGCAGCTTCGTGACAGAAAACGCGCCAAACACGATCATCACGGCAGCGAGTGCCAGCACCAGCAGGCGGTTGCGCAGCGATTGGGTGACGAGGAAGTTGAACATCGCCCTGCCTCAACGGATCTGGTTGAGGAGTTCAGCACCGCCGGTGACAATCCGTTTGTTCGGCTCAAGACCTGAAATCACCAGCATGCGCGTGGCGTCCAGCGCCTCCACGCGCACCTCACGCGGCACGAAGCGTTCGGCATTCGCATGTTCATAGACAATCATCTGGCCATTGCCGGCCCGCACCACGGCGGCGCGCGGGATGGCAATGCCGCTCCGGACCTCCTCGGTCTCGGCCACAACTGTGAGCAAGGTGCCGAGACGCAAACCTTTGGTGCTCTCGGCTACCGCGAAATGGATCGGGATCGCCTGATTGCGATCGGCAAAGCCGGTGCCCTGGTAGTCTAACTTGACGGACTGGCCGTCGCTGAGCCGAGCCGTGCCGGTCTTTGCGCCAGCCAGCGCATCGAATGTCAGCGCTTCAACCCAGAGCCGGTCCGGATTGATGATCTGGAATATCATCGCATTGACCTCGACCACCTGGCCGGGTGTTGCAGCGGCAGATGCAATCACGCCGTCGACAGGGGCCAAAAGGCGCTCCGTCGCCCTCGGAGCGCGTTCGAGATTGGCTCGGCGGACCTTGAGGCCTGCCAGCTCGAGTTCGGCATCCTCGATCTGCGAGCGCGCCACGATGTTCTGGATGGCGCGGAAACGCTCCAGCCGCCGTTGCACCAGCGCAAGTTGCTGATCAAGCTCGCGAGCCTGCTGTTGCTGTGTGGTGACATCCGCCGCGCTGATCGAAGGTTGCACCAGCGCCAGCACATCACCGGCTTTCACGCGCTGGCCAAGGCGGGGAAAGCCGCCCTGAGGTGGCGACAAGCGCCCTGTGACGGAGGTCTGCACGCTGCCGCTCGCCGACGGATCGGGGATGACACGGCCCGGAAGTGACACGGCGCGGCGATGCTCTTCGGGCTTTGCCATGATGGTGCGCACGCTGAGAATGTGCTGGGTTGCCTTGGGCACGAACACCGCGCCATCCGGTAAACGCTGGGCAAGGTCGACAGCGGACTGGTTCGCAAGCGGCGTGTCGGCGTGTGCGGACGGAACCACGGCGAGGGCGAGCGCCACGCTGCCGGACAGCACGATCAGCCCCGTCACAGCCCCTTTTCGGCGGCGCGACACCAGCAGGCCAGCCAGGAAGGCGGCAATGGCGACGGCGGGAAGCGCCGGGTCATAGCTGGCCACGCGCTCCTTCAGCCCCTTGGCCACCGCACTGGCAAAAAGCCAGGATGTCTGGGTCGGAGCTGCTGTGGCAGGTGCGTCCGGCGGAACTTTCAACGTGCCTGTCAGCACGTCAAGGTCAGTTCCGGCAGTGACGGTGAAGATCAGGTCGAGGTTTGCGCCCGCCTTGGCCCAGGAGGCATCGAGGACGAACGTGCCATCCGCGCCACGAATGGATTTGAGTGTGCCACTCGGTGTCTCGACCTCGACCTCGGCGTCAGAAACGGGTTCGTTTGTGGTGAAGCGGTCAACGTAGATCGTCAGCTTGCCAGCGCGCAGCACGCCGATCAGTTCGAAGATGTCCGATGACGCGTCGACGCGCGGCGCGATGGTCGTGGAAACGGGCGTTGGTGGCGCGCCGTGATCATGACCATCATGTGCGGCAAGCCGCGAGGGCATGGCGGCTGCGAGCAGGATGGACAACACCAAGGCAAGGCGGACAGACATGGGCATTCCCGGCAGCGGCTGAGATGGCGCATAAAGCACTCATCACAGCCGGTCTGCGTGACCCGCGTAAGCTGTGTTTGTCCGGTTTGTAACAAACTGTATCAAGTAGCGCATTGCGCACAAAAGTGGGTACCGGTTTTGTGGGTCGCGATGCTCCCGGATATCATGATCCGGTGGCAGTTTTCAGCGGCAAGGACACGGTCACGGTCAGGCCGCCAGCCTCGCGGTTCGCCAGCACGATAGTGCCGCCGTGCCCGGCCAATATTGTCCGCGCGATAGTGAGACCGAGGCCAAAGCCGCCGGTATCCTTGTTGCGGGATTGCTCAAGGCGCTGAAACGGCTCGAATGCCCGGTCGAGTTGATCAGCCGGAATGCCAGGGCCTTCATCATCGATCACGAGCCGGGCGTTCGCAGCATCGGCACTGAGCGTGACATGGGCACACCCACCGTATTTGAGCGCGTTGTCGATCAGGTTGCCGATGGCACGTTTGAGTGCCAGCGGGCGACCTTGCAGCACCAGGCGGGAGGTGGTGCTGAAGCTGATCTGCAAGCCCGCATCGCTGGCATCATCGACAAGGGTCTGCACCAATGCACCAAGATCAAGCGTGCGCAGATCTTCATCAGTGCGCTCGCCACGCAGGTAAGCGAGCGTCTGGTCAAGCATCTCCTCCATCTCCGACAGATCGGCACGGACCGAAGCGGCAAGCGCCGCATCCTTCAAACCCTCTGTTTTCAGTCTGAGACGGGTGATCGGTGTCTTGAGATCATGCGAGACGGCTGCAAGGGCGTGCGTACGGTCATCGATGAGCCGTTTGATCCGCGCCTGCATCTCGTTGAACGCGATGGCGAGTTCGCGCACCTCTCGGGGCCCGTCTTCCGGCACACGGGCCTGGTCGGAGCCGCGATAGAGGCGCTGCGCTGCGTCGGCGAAGGTCTGCAGGGGTCGCGTCATCCAGCGCACCAGCACGATGGCAAAGCCGATCACACCGAGCGCCATGAGGCTGGTGGACAACGCCGTGCCGTGGTTGCTCGATGGCGGGGTGAGCTTCGAGAAAACACTGAGATTGATCCAGCTTTCATCGGGCAACTGCAACGAAATCAGTGCCAGATGCGGATCGCTTTCAAGCTTGCGGTTAGCGCCGATCACGATCTGTCCGGCGGTCAACTCAGGCGCGAGTTCCTGCAGGCGGGCACGCAGGCTCTCCCATTCCGCCGAGCCCGGCCCACCAGAGATCGCATGCTCCGTGCGGCTCCAGTGCGCCTCGATGGGTCCGCCGGACAGCTCATGAGCGACAGGCTCGCGCTCTGCGGGGACAACGCGCATCACGGCGCGCTTGATCGTGAGCAGCCGGTCGGCAAGGCGCGCGTCGGCGGCAATTGTGGCTTCGCGGTCGAGCGCTATCTGGTAGGCATACAGGCTGGCAATGTGCACCACACCGATCCCGATCAGCATCAGGAGGATCGTGCGGTTGGTCAACGTGTCGAGCCTGAACCGTTTCAGCCAGCTTCTCATGCGCGCGAGACCTTCGGCATGAAAAGGTAACCGGCCCCCCGCACCGTCTTGATGACCTCCCTGCCATCTCCGCCATGTTCGATTTTCCGTCGCAAGCGGCTGACCAGCACATCGATCGACCGGTCGAACACATCTGCGGTACGGTTTCGGGCGGCCTCCAGCAACCAGTCGCGCGAGAGCACGCGATTGGGACTTTCGAGGAAGGCGAGCAGAAGATCGAACTCCCCGCCGGATACATCGACCAGCACACCTTGAGGATTGACCAGCTCACGGCGCAGGATATCCACCTGCCAGCCATCGAAGGCGAACCCTTGCCGCGTTGCAGCAGGCTCCAAACTGCCGGTTCGTCGCAGCACAGCCTTGATGCGCGCCAGAAGCTCGCGCGGATTGAAGGGCTTGGCCAGATAGTCATCCGCCCCGACCTCAAGCCCGACAATCCTGTCAGTGTCGTCGCCCTTTGCGGTCAGCATGATCACCGGCACGGCGCTTGTGCGCCTGAGCTCCCGGCAAAGGTCCAGTCCGCCGGTGCCGGGCAGCATCAGGTCGAGCACGATGAGGTCGAAGTTGCCTGCCGCCACCCCCGCGCGCATGTCGACACCGTCGCGGGCCACCGCCACATCCAGCCCATGCTCCTTCAGGAACCCGGCCAGCAGCTGCCGGATTTGCCCGTCATCATCGACAATCAGTATGCGCGGCTGGCGCTCGGGCAAATGGCTGGGCTGCATCATCAGCTGGCTTGGCTCGCAAACAGGCTTCTACATATACGATCTGTGTCCGCCGATTGTCTGCCATGTGTCAAACTGTGCCGATCTGTTGATGCCGACTGGACTATTGGCACAGCGTCGCGAGCCATGCCTTTTCGAACAGATATGACCTTCAATTGTCGCTGCACAAATGCTTGTCCTGATCTTCAGCCTGTCACCCGAAACTGACCGAGCAGAGCGATTCTGTGCTTTGGCGGTGTTGCTCAACAGTGGACTTGCCTGGAAAATCTGAGGCGGACAAAAACGTCGCAGATGGATGCTGGCTCTTAGGCTAATCAGTTGCCCTCGCCACGCCAACCAAAGCCCGCGCCTTGACGCTCGTTCTGGCCCAACTGACGTGCTCTCCGAGCACTGGATCGACATTGAACCTAACGTAGCAACGCAGACAAGATGCCCCTCTGGCAAGCGAATTTTACTGGTACCAGACTTGACGACGTGTCATATCGCTGACCGATTAAATGACCTTATCAAAATGTATTAATTATTCGACGGAATGCCGGTTCTATATAGCTCGGCTTTAGCACCATGTGTCGTTGATTGTATGCGTGTCAATGAGTTGGGGGACGAGGAATGCAAGTCGAAGCTCGGGAGCGGTACAGGCGCATCTTTCTGGCACATCTGGATGAGCAATCTGCCAAAGATCCCACAAAGCGCCAGCGCTTGTTTGACACGATTCGTGACCGTCTGGTGGAACTGGCTCAGGCAGACCCCAGCGTGGACATTGAGAAAGAAATCGATGCGCTGAGTTTGGAGTACAATCAGATGTGTGTGGCACCGGACGCATACATGGCGACCGGCGGGGCCATCAATCGCGAGGCACAAGCCCCGGAACCACGTGTCGCAACCGATGACTCTCAAAGTTCTGTCAATGTTGCGCAGATGCAGCCGACAACCCTCGTCAAACCCAGAACAGTGATGTGGCCTTCGCTGGCCGCCATGACCCTGGCTACGGTCGCTCTGCTCGTGTCAATTGAGAGCCAGACCTGTGGATGGATCGTAGCGCGATGCTCGGATTCAGGGTGGATACGCGCCGATACCGTGCGCAATCATACCCTGAAGGTACCGCACAACCTTGGCAGTGTTCCAAGTAGGCTTCAAATCTGGTTCAGTGCGGATGCAGACGGAGCGCTCACATATCCGACAGAGTTCGGATTTGGGCCAGCCCAATCGGGAAATCCTGTCACGGTTTCCGTTAACGCAAACGAAATCGGCTTCCACATTTATCAGGATGTGCCACTACGAGGTGTGTTTAACGCTGAAACCGGAAAGTGGACAAACTACACCACCGGCTATTTGCGTTTCGTGGTATCAAGATAGCCGGATAAATATCGCATATCATTGGTTTACGAGTTTCTGAATATATCATAAACCAGCCTATCCGACGTATCCCGAACAGATCTTTGTAGAGAAAATAATAGCAGGTAGAATGCTCATGCAAATTGTGACAATGACTGCTCCAGAAGCATTATCCAAAAATAAATTCAATCACTTCATCGCTGGTGCATTCGATGCGCAATCTTCCGCTCATGTATTTATATTTGTTGTTTCATTCTTCTTTATCCTGACTCCGATTTTTTACTTTATGACGGCGGATTATGATCCCGTTTTTCAAAAGCTTATTGTCATGGCAACACTTTCCTGCTGCACGGTTTTTGTTGGTTTCAAAACGTCAGTCTTCGACACAATAGCCGATCGCGCTCGAGCCGGATTCAGCCTCAATCTGAAATTCGCTGTCAAAATCTGCATGATATTCTTCTTGATTTTCGGGGCGATCATACTGGCAACGGCCGACAATATTCCTCTGATCAACGCCTTTCGGGGGGCAACCGAGACAGAACTGAGTGCGCAGCGATCTGGCCTTTCAAAACTCCGGGGTGGATGGGAGATTTCGCTCGTTTATATAAACTCTATTCTGACTACGACAGTTGTTCCATTCGTCATTGCACATATGTTTTTGAACAGAACACCTTACAGATGGCTTTTTACATTTCTTTATATAATCTACTGTCAAGCATCGTTAGAAAAAGCACTTTTCATTAAAGGTATTCTGCCGATCTTGTATTTG
>JBOFFB010000577.1:0-1720 GCA_051648385.1 Allobosea sp. | reverse complement strand
GCAAGGCGCTGTTTGCGAACCCGGTGCTAGGGACCATGTATGGCCGCATCCTCAGCGAGGCCGAAGCGGCTGGTGGCAGTCGCGAACACCAGATCGAGGCGGCGCGCCGGAGCTGGTCCCAAGGCTTCGTGGCCGATGCCATCGACAGCTTCTGCCGCAACAACGAGGTGATGGATTCTTCGGGTCGGCGGCACAAGGGTCTGCTCACCGGCCAGGACATGGCCAACTGGAGCGCGACCTATGAAGCGCCGACCTCGGCGACCTATCACGGCTGGGAGGTGTTCAAGACCGGGCCATGGGGACAGGGGCCGCTGTTCCTGCAAACACTCAAGATTCTTGAGGGCTTCGACCTGACAGACATGGATCCGAAAGGCGCGCCCTTCATCCATCTCGTGGCCGAGGCGCTGAAGCTCGCCTTCGCCGACCGCGAGGCTTATTACGGCGATCCGAACTTCGTCGATGTGCCGATGGCGACGCTGCTCTCCGACACCTACGCTGCGACCCGCCGCAAACTGATCATGCCCAAGGCGTCGCATGAATTGCAGCCCGGCATGGTCGCGGGCTTCGAGGATCAGGTGAAGCGCATGTGGGCGGAACTCCGCCTTCCCGGCCATACCAAGGCCGGTGGTGCCACCGTGGGCGAGCCGACCCTGCAATCGATGGTGGCGGCCAACCGGCGCGGCGACACGGTGCACATCGATGTCATCGACAACGAGGGCAACATGGTGTCGGCCACGCCATCGGGCGGCTGGCTGCAATCCTCGCCGGTTATCCCTGAGCTTGGCTTTGCGCTGAACTCGCGCGCCCAGATGTTCTGGCTGACCGAAGGTCTGCCTGCATCGCTTGAGCCCGGCAAGCGCCCGCGCACGACGCTGACGCCGTCGCTCGCCTTCGAGAATGGCGAGCCCCGGTTGGCGTTCGGCACCCCCGGCGGCGACCAGCAGGACCAGTGGCAGATGTCGCTTTTCCTGCGCCGCGTGCATCACGGCCTCAACCTGCAGGAGGCCATAGACCTGCCGATGTTCCACACAGCCCACGCGCCATCGTCGTTCTATCCGCGCGAGGCGCGACTTGGACATCTGATGGTGGAAGAAAGCGTTGGCGAAACGGTGATCGCCGAGCTTGAAGCCAAGGGCCACGCGGTCGAGCGCGCAGCGCCATGGACCGTGGGACGCACCACGGCTGCCGAGAAGGGCGCTGACGGCATCTTGCGTGCTGCCGCCACGCCGCGCCTCATGCAAGCCTACGCCATCGGGAGATGACATCATGACCTGGTCGATTGTTGCGAAAGACCCCACCACCGGCCAGTTCGCTGTTGCCGTTACCACCTGCGCCTTCGCAGTCGGCGCGCGTGTGCCCCATGGTTCTGGCGGCATCGGCGCGGTGGCGACGCAGTCTTTCGTCAACCCCTTCATCGGCATCGATGGCTTGAGGCTCCTGCACGAAGGCCGAAGCGCAGAAGACACGTTGGCTATAGTGGTCGCAGCAGACCCCGGTGCCAGCAACCGCCAGGCGCACGTCATCGACCGTGAAGGCCGCACGGCCGTGTTCACCGGGGCTGATTGCGTCGACTGGTGCGGGTCTGAAGCTGCGGCGAATGTTTCGGTTGCCGGCAACATGCTGAGCGGTTCCGCAGTGGTGTCTGACACGCTGGCGAGTTATCTTGCCAACGCCCATCTCGATTTCGACGACCGGCTGATCACGGCGCTCGAAGCCGGAG
>JBOFFB010000576.1:0-5267 GCA_051648385.1 Allobosea sp. | reverse complement strand
TGGCAAATTAAGGTGTGGTGGGTTGTGGTTGGGTATGTGCGTGCGGCTCTTCAATGCTATCCTCAGGCAACGAATCGCGTTGTGCATTGGGGCGGCAGTCGATGATCGACGAGCGAGACACCAAATCTGTGGGTGAGTTGGGCATCGGGCTGTCAGAGACGCCGGATCGCCTTGGCGTGCCGGACCTCGAGAACGGCATTGAAGTTGGCGGGCGGGTCAAATGGTTTGACGTCGCCAAGGGCTTCGGGTTCCTGGTGCCGGACATTGGCGGTGCCGATATCCTGCTTCATGTGACCATTCTGAAGCGTGATGGCTTTGGAACCGTCGCGGAAGGTTCTCGTGTCGTGGTTGAAGCTGTGCCTCGGCAGAAGGGTCTGCAAGCCGTCCGCGTGATTTCGGTGGACAACTCAACGGCGCTCCATCCTGCCGAGCTACCGCCACCGCGCACCCATGTGCAAGTCACGCCATCGAGTGGCTATGAGCGTGTGATGGTGAAATGGTTCAACCGGCTTCGCGGCTTCGGCTTTGTGACGCGAGGGGAAGGCCAGCCTGACATCTTCGTGCATATGGAAGTTCTGCGCCGCTATGGCATTAGCGAGTTGATTCCGGGCCAGTTTGTCTTCGTCCGCTTCGGCGATGGGCCGAAAGGGCAGATGGCAGCGGAAGTGCGGCTTGATGGCACATCGAGCGGACCGCCGGTCAGCTGATGGGGGTCGCTACGCAACGCATTGGTCGTCATTGGCTGGCAATCACGGTGTTGCTTCTCGCCATCCCTGCATCTGTCGCCAGCGTTGGTGCGCAAACGCTTGAACAACTCACGCTGGTTACTTCCTCTGGCCGTCATGTTTTCCAGGTCGAGGTGATGCGTACACCTGATCAACGCGCCAAAGGGCTGATGTTCCGACGTTTCATGCCCGCTGACCGTGGCATGCTGTTCGATTTCGAGCGGGTCGAGCCCGTCGCGATGTGGATGCAGAACACCTACATCTCGCTCGACATGGCGTTCATTCGCCCGGACGGCACAGTCGCCCGTGTGGCCGAACAGACCGAACCCTTGTCAACGCGAACGATACCTTCGGGCGAGCCTGTTCTTGGCGTTCTCGAAATAAATGCAGGAATTGCCGCCAAGATCGGGCTGAAACCGGGCGACAAGGTCGAACATGGGCTGTTCAAACCACGCTGACATGCAGGTTTCTCAAAAACCGCATCGAGGTGCTTGCCGTGCCGGATAACAAGTGCTACCCCACCGCCTCGGTCGATGTTTCGGGGTGTGGCGCAGTCTGGTAGCGCGCGAGTTTTGGGTACTTGAGGTCCTAGGTTCGAATCCTAGTACCCCGACCATCGACCGAGTTTCCCCGTCCAGGATCAGGAGCACGAGCGCCATGACCGCACGGATTTATCGGCCCGCAAAGACTGCCATGCAGTCTGGTGCAGCAAAAACGCGCTGGCTTCTGGAATATGATGCTGAAGCCGCCCGCGAGGTCGAGCCGCTGATGGGCTGGACATCGTCCGGCGACATGAAGAGCCAACTCAAGCTCTGGTTCGACAGTGCTGAAGATGCGGTTGCCTACGCGACACGCAATGGCATTCCCTATCGCGTGGAAGCGCAGGCCGAACCCAAGGCGCGCAAGGGCATGGCGTATTCGGACAATTTCAAGTTTACGCGCGTCGGACAGTGGACACACTGATACTTGTCTCTGCGCCAACTGGCCTGTGGACCGTTGCGTGCGAGTCTGGCAATAACACTGTCAGCACAGGTTTGAGACCCCATAGCTCAGCAGGATAGAGCAACAGCCTTCTAAGCTGTGGGTCGCAGGTTCGAATCCTGCTGGGGTCGCCACCGTGCTGGCAGTCAAGCTCCGGTTCGCGAGCGCAGCAGGCGAACTCAATGTCAGACCAACCTATCCCCACCTTTTACAACGATCTCGCTGAAACACGTGTGCAGGCCTGGGCCTTGCTGGCACGCGGTGTTGCCGACAGGCGCTCGCCATTTCACGCACCGACTGTGGCCAGCCTCGGGCTTGATGGTCGACCACGGGCCCGTGTCGTGATCATGCGGGCTTGCGATGTGACGAAGGCCACGCTGCGCTTCAACACTGACAGGCGCACCGAGAAATTTGCTGAACTTTCACGCGATCCGCGCATTTCGCTCACAGGCTACGATGCGGGGTCCAAGATACAGGTCAGGGCCGAGGGTGTTGCCTCGCTGCATACAGATGATGCTGTGGCTGACACCGCATGGGAAGCCTCCCGCCAGTTCAGCCGCATCTGTTATGGCACCGTGCCCGCGCCAGGCACGCTGCTCGGCGACGGCGGGGGTTTTTCGCTGCCATCAGAGGATGCGGAAATTGCCGCTGGCCGTGCGAATTTCAGCACTGTCGTGATCAAGGTCCGGACGCTGGAATGGCTTTATCTTGCCCATGCCGGACACAGGCGGGCACGGTTTGATGTCGGTGGCGAGGGCATGTGGCTGACACCGTAGTCGTGGGCAACTGCAAGCGTAGCGACGCAATCTAGCGATCGCTGCCGAAAGGCTGGATTGTTCTGTTGTGCTCGCAATGACAGTTTGGCCTCAACCCGCCGCTTTCATCCGTTTGAAGCCCTCGTCCAGATCCTCCTTCAGGTCCTCGACATCCTCAAGCCCGATGTGGATACGGATGCAGGGGCCGCCTGCATCCCATGTCGTCACGGTGCGATAGGTGGCGCAGTCGAAGGGCAGCACGAGGCTCTCGTAACCGCCCCATGAGGCACCCATGCCAAACAGTGCCAGGTGATCGACGAGCGCAGCAACGGCCTTGTGCGGCACGGGGTGGAGCACGATCGAGAACAGTGATGACGCACCGGTGAAGTCGCGCTTCCAGATCTTGTAGCCGGGATTGTCCTTCAGGGCAGGGTGCAGCACCTGCTTCACCTCGGGCCGCTTCTGCAGCCATTTGGCGATCTCTATGCCGGCTTTCTCCTGCTCTTTCAGGCGCAGCGGCATGGTGCGGATGCCGCGCAGGGTCAGGAACGCATCTTCTGGCGCGACGATGACGCCGAGTTGCTCCCAGGTGCTGCGGATCAGCTTGTAGAGCTCCGGCGTGCGGGCCGAGACCGTGCCGATCAGCACGTCTGAATGGCCGGCATAGTATTTCGTGCCGGCCTGGATCGAGAGATCGACCCCAGCTTTGTGGCTGTCGAAAAACACAGGGGTGGCCCAGGTGTTGTCCATGATAACGAGTGCGCCGTACTTGTGTGCGACCTTGGAAATCGCCGGAATGTCCTGCATTTCGAAAGTCTGCGAGCCGGGCGCTTCGGTGAACACGACTTTGGTATTGGGCTTGAACAGCGCCTCGATGCCCTTGCCAATGAGCGGGTCGTAATATTCAACCTCGACACCCATGCGCTTGAGCATGCCTTCGCAGAAAGTGCGGGTCGGGCGATAGACGCTGTCCGTCACCAGCATGTGATCGCCAGAGGATAGCGCAGCGAGCAGCGGCAACGTGCAAGCCAGAAGTCCGGACGGGCAGACCACGACGCCCGCGCCGCCCTCCATGGAATTGCAGGCCATTTCCAGCGCATCCAGTGTCGGATTGCCCATGGTGCCGTACATGTAGCGCGATTTCCGCGCGAGGAACGCATCAAGCGACTGGTAGACCACGGTGGAGCCGCGCACGATCGGGGTGTTGACGAAACCGTAACTGTCCTCCGGATCGCGCCCCGCAAGGACAATACGCGTGCGTTCACGGAAGCGCTTGAGGCCTTCGAGCGAAACTTTCTTCATGTGCTGGCTTCTTTTTTGAACAGTTCGGCGGGATGAGTAGTGTGGCGGCGCTTGACGCGAAGGTCAAACTGGCTTGCAATCTGGCTGCGATGTTTGCGTGCGATCAACTGGCGCGCTTGACGCCTGTGTGACAGTCTGGCAATGGCCGATCCTACAAAAGTCGGGTGCGGGTTGCGTTTTTTGCATGCCCGCGAGACTTCTGGCAGAAACTTCAAAGCCGGCATCGGGAAACCCGACCGGGCAACATGGGAGAAGAGTAGATGAAGACACTCATGACTGGTCTTTTGGCCGGCGCAGCAATGGCGCTGACTGTGACCGCAGCTTCGGCCCAGGCACCACGCCCGACGCTGGACCAGGTCAAGGCACGCGGCGTTGTCAACTGCGGCGCCAACACTGGCCTCGCCGGTTTCGGCGTGCCGGATGCAGCGGGCAACTGGTCGGGCCTCGACGTGGATTATTGCCGCGCGGTCGCGGCTGCCATCTTCGATGACCCGAGCAAGGTGAAGTTCATCCCGCTGTCGGCAAAGGATCGCTTCACCGCGCTGCAGTCCGGCGAAGTCGATCTGCTCGCCCGCAACTCGACCTGGACATTGTCCCGCGACACGTCACTTGGCCTCGATTTCACGGCTGTGAACTACTATGATGGCCAGGGTTTCATGATCCGCAAGAAGCTGAACGTGACCTCGGCACTCAAGCTCGACGGCGCTTCTGTCTGCACGCAGCAGGGCACCACGACCGAGCTCAACCTCGCCGACTTCTTCCGCGCCAACAAACTGAAGTATGACGTCGTGACCTTCGCAACCGCCGACGAGACGATCAAGGCCTATGAAGCCGGTCGCTGCGATGCCTTCACCACGGATGCATCCGGCCTCTACGCCGAGCGGCTGAAGCTCGCCAATGCCGACGAGCACATCGTGCTGCCGGAAATCATCTCCAAGGAACCCCTCGGCGCGGTGGTCCGCCACGGCGACAGCCAGTGGAGCGATATCGTGCGGTGGACGCACTTTGCGATGATCAATGCGGAAGAACTTGGGGTGACCAAGGCCAATCTCGCACAGATGATGACCTCGGCAAACCCCGAGATCAAGCGCATGCTCGGCACCGAGGGCAAGCTCGGCGAAGCAATGGGACTGCCGAATGACTGGGCTGCCCGTATCGTCAAACACGTCGGCAACTACGGCGAGTCGTTCGACCGCAACGTCGGCGCAGGCTCGCGCCTGAAGATCGCCCGTGGCCAGAACGCGCTCTGGACCAATGGCGGCCTGCAGTACGCCCCGCCGATCCGCTGATCGGTGAAATGACACAATTGAGGCGTCCGGGATTACCGGACGCCTTTTTTTTAGGCTGAACCGGGTTGCTAAGCCCGAAGCAATAAGACAGCATCACAAAATTGAATGGTCTGGATCAACCAGATCGAGGGAAGGGCGTCACCATGAAGAGATTTTTCGCGACCGCAATCGCGGGCGTAGCTGCGCTATTTGCTGCCAATTCTGCCCAGGCGCAG
>JBOFFB010000575.1:0-4053 GCA_051648385.1 Allobosea sp. | reverse complement strand
TCGAAGGATCTGCACGCGCTGATGGAGCTGATCGACAGGGATACCTCGCCCTTTCTCGCCTTCTGCACCGATGACCGCAACCCGCTCGACATCGCCGAGGAAGGCCATCTCGACTTCATGATCCGCACTGCGATTGCTCATGGCCGCGATCCGCTGGCGGTCTACCGCACGGCAACGATTTCGGCGGCGCGGGCCTTCGGACTGACAGACCGGGGCTTCATCGGGCCGGGCAAGCGGGCCGATATCGTGCTGCTGGATGATCTCGCCGATTGCCGGGTCAGCTTGACGCTTGGCGGCGGGCGGCTCGCCGATGCGGCGGCGTTTGCGGCGCGTGAGCGGGTAGCTGCGGTCGGGCACGGCAGCGTGACATCACGCGAAGTGTCGGCGGCGGACTTCCATGTGGCTGCCGCTACCGGCGAGACGTCGGTGATCGGCGTGGTGCCGGGCAAGATCATCACGCAGCATTTGAAGCGCGTGTTGCCCGCAGAAGATGGACAGGCCGCCACCGACCTTGGGCAAGACATCGTCAAGGTCAGCGTCATCGAGCGGCATGGCAAGAACAACAACATCGCCACCGGCTTCGTGCATGGATTTGGCTTGAAGCGCGGCGCGATTGCATCCTCTGTCGGGCATGACAGCCACAACCTGTGCATCGTCGGCGTCGATGAAGGGTCGATGGCAGTGGCAGCGAACCGTCTTGTCGCCATTGGAGGCGGCTTTTGCGTCGTCGACCGAGGCGATATTCTGGCTGAACTGGCGCTGCCGATCGCCGGGCTCATGAGCGAGGGCACTTTCGAAGAGGTGCATGATGCGCTGATACCGCTGCGTGCGGCAGCCAAAGGCCTCGGGGTCACGCTGGCCGAGCCTTTCCTGCAGGTGGCCTTCCTGACACTTCCGGTAATCCCGCACCTGAAGATCACCGACAAGGGGCTTGTCGATGTCGACCGGTTTGAACTGATCTGAATGTCAGTTTGGCTTTGCGGCGTGCTGGCCGAGCAGTGCTGCCACGCGCCTTGCATCTGCCACCGCAAGCTTCTTGAAATCCAGTTCGGCGCGCTGCAGGCGTGGCGTGACCTGCCCTGCCTCATAGCGCTTCATCAGGAAGCGCAGCGTTGTGTCCCATGAGAGCGGAACCGCCTTGGCGTATGCGAGAAAACCACCATGAATATCGAGTGCGAAGGCCTTGGCCACAGCTGACGTCGGCACCGTGACCTGTTTCGCCACAAGACCGAGCGCAACGTCGACTTTGTCTCCGGCGAGCAATGCGGAGACCTGCTGATCCACATCACGCATTTCCTGCGGATCACCGGTGGTGACCGGCGTTGCGGCAACTGCAACCGTCGGCAGTGGCTCGTCACTTTCCAGCGCGACCAATTCCGCCGAGATGTCCTCACGGATGATCACGCGATCATAAAGACTGCCATCGTCCAGCGCGGCGTTGGCCAGCCTCGTCTTGCCGGCGCTCGAGAACCTCGCACCATCGTTGTTGACGAGCGCAATCATGAGTTCGCCGTTTGCTCGCGAGAGGATCACATCCGTGATGCCAGGGCTGAGTGCCGCGCGCTCGCAGATGGCCATGAGATGATCTGGCCCTTTGACCAGGGCGAGCGCCATCAAATGATCATCAAGCAGAAGTGGCGACAGGCGGATCACCGGCCTCGCCACCACAATGGCATCATCGAACGCCAGATGGCGGATCGCCTTGGCAGGGGCCTTCGGGTTTGCGGCAATCTTGTCAGCCAGGTGGACCTTGGCGCTCACGGAGCAGGTCGGGATCAGCGAGACAAAGATGGAATCGAATGTATCAACGCCCTTGCCGTCAAGGAGGTGCGAGACGCCCTCGAACAGGTCGGCGATCTTGACAAGCATCGTGTCGCGACGAGCCGGACCAGCTTGGGCGAGGCTCTTTGTCAGATCACCAACGATGGCCGCATTCTGCGTCATTGTGCCCGTTCACTTCAGGAACGTCTCATGCCCGGACACCACCATGTGCCACGCAACAACAACGTACCCTGTTCAGCCCACACTGACCATGGCGCGGAAATGCTGAACAAAGTACAAAGACGTGACCGTGGCAGGGTCAGAATGTCGGCAGAGCAAGGCCGTCAGTCGCCACTTTCTGCCGCGCAGCCATGCGCCTCGCGCCAGGAAGCCGTGCACCGGGCTGCGCCTCGATGGCTGCTGCCAGCGTCGTCATGCGCTCGGCAAAGTACCCACCACCCATCGCGGCCGGGTCGATCACCAGGATGAGCTGGCCGGTTTTTGGAGGTCCACCCGCGCCATCGATGAAAGACGAGGCCTCGAAGGCGAAATGTGCGCCAACGAGGGCAGCGGCCAGAATTTCGACCATCATGGCCAGCGTGGCGCCCTTGGCGTCGCCCAGCGGAACCATGGTGCCGGCCAGCGCCTTGCCCGCATCGGTGGTCGGGTTGCCGTCGACATCGAGCGCCCAACCTTCCGGAATGTCCTCGCCCTTCTGCTTGGCGGCGACAATCGGCCCGCGCGCCACCTTGGACAACGCCATGTCGATGACGATGGGCGGGCGGCCTTGCAGCGGTGCGGCGAAGGCGATGGGGTTGGTGCCGAACACCGGCTTGCTGCCGCCCCATGGGGCAATCGCAGCGGGCGTATTGGCAAACAGCAGCGCCACCAGCCCGGCCTCCGCCAGCTTCTCGACGTGCAGGCCCGCAGCACCACAATGGTTGGAATTGCTGATGGTAGCCAGCGCAATGCCCTGGGCGCGGGCGATGGCAGGCAACTCTGCAATCGCCAGGTCAATGGCCGCGTAGGAAAAGCCATCGCGCGCATCGATGGCCAGAACACCCGGCTTCGGCCTCGTTGCAACGGGGCTGGCAGTGCCATCGATCTTGCCGCTCTTGACCATGGTGAGGTAGGTCGGCACGCGGCTGAGCCCATGGCCCTTGAGCCCGTCCGCCTCCGCCGCCACAAGCGCCGTTGCCACCGAGTGCGCGGTGGCGGGGGTGACGCCAGCCTCGGTGAAGAGCGCTGCGATGTGGCGGATGGCATCGGCGATGGTGTGCGTGGTCATGGGATTTTCCTTTTGCCGCTCATCGTCATTCCGGGGCGGCAAAGCCGAGCCCGGAAGCCATGAACACGGCGTTTCAACCTTTGTCTGCGGTGGGCATCACCGGATGCTTGAACATTGATGGGTTCCGGGCTCGGCTTTGCCGCCCCGGAATGACGATGAGCGTACACATCACCCCAAAGCCTTCTTCACATTCTCCACCGTGACCCAGCTGACGCGCACGTTGGATTCCTCAGTCACGCCTGCAATGTGGGGGGTGAGGATGAGGTTGGGGCAGCCTGCGAAGACCGCAGCATCAGCGCCCTTCAGCGGTTCGCTGTCAAACACGTCAAGCGCCGCACCGGCGATCTCGCCAGCCTTCAGTGCCATCACCAATGCGCCTTCATCGACAACGCCGCCGCGTGCCGCATTGATGACGATTGCATCCTTGCGCATGGCGGTCAGCGCCTTGGCGTTGATCAGGTTGCGGGTGGCCTCGGTCAGCGGCACGTGCAGGCTGACCACATGGGCAGTGGCGAGAATCTGATCGAGCGTGGCGGGATTTGCGCCAAGATCGGCCCAGACGGGGCTGTCCGGCTTCACGAACGGGTCATAGGCGATGATGCTCATTCCCATCGCCCTGGCGCGCTTCGCCGTTTCGCGAGCAATCGCACCGAAGCCGACGAGGCCGAGCGTCTTGCCCGACATCTCGCCACCCATCAGGTCGTTGCGCGGCCACTCGCCCTGCGCCACGCGATCTGTGGCGAACCAGGCGCGGCGCAGCAGCACGAGCGCTGCGGTGATGACATATTCGGCCACCGAAATGTCGTTGGCGCCAGAGGCCGGGAACACGGCAATTGAGCGCGCGGCGCATGCCACCAGATCGATATTGTCGAGGCCGACACCGAGGCGGCCCACCACCTTCAGCTTCGGTGCCTGCGCCAGCAGCGGTGCCCGGACCTGCGTGCGGTTGCGCACGATGATGGCGCGGGCGTCAGCCAGTAGCTTGGCCAGCTCGTCGGGCTTGT
>JBOFFB010000574.1:0-2038 GCA_051648385.1 Allobosea sp. | reverse complement strand
AACACAGATTGAGCGGGCCACAATGCCCGAATGACTTGTCAGTCGAGCCAGACCGTGAACGCCAGCATTGCACACCGTCTCCGTCTTCTAAGCGCAGCCTTCGTCGGTCTGATGCTGGCTGCCCTCACCAGCCTGCCCGTTGTCGCCATGTCGCGGATCAAGGACCTTGCCTCGGTGGAGGGCGTCCGCCAGAACCAGCTCGTCGGTTACGGCATCGTGGTTGGCCTCAACGGCACCGGTGACACGCTCAACAACGCCCCTTTCACGCGCCAATCGGCGCAAGCCATGCTGGAACGCCTTGGCGTCAACACACGCGGTGCCAACATGCGCACCGCCAACATGGCCGCCGTGATCGTGACATCCACCCTGCCCGCTTTCGCGACACAAGGCAGCAAGGTCGATGTCACGGTTTCCTCGCTGGGCGATGCCAAGTCGCTGCAAGGCGGCACGCTTCTGGTAACGCCGCTGCTGGGTGCCGATGGCGAGGTCTATGCCGTCAGCCAGGGCGCGGTCTCAATCTCGGGTTTTTCTGCAGGTGGAGATGCGGCCACGATCACCCGCGGCGTTCCGACCGTGGGCCGCATTGCCAACGGTGCCATGGTCGAACGCGAGATCGAATTCGCGCTCAACAAGCTCAAGACCCTGCGCCTGTCATTGCGCAACCCGGACTTCACTACCGCCCGCCGCATGGCCGCCGCCATCAACGATTTCATGGGTTCCGCCACTGCCGAGCCGACCGATCCGTCGACCGTGGTGATCCAGATCCCGGCCAAGTATCAGGGCAACATGATCCGCCTGCTCACCGAAATCGAGCAGTTGCGCGTCGAGCCTGACCAGACCGCCCGCATCGTCATCGACGAACGCTCCGGCATTATCGTCATGGGCCGCGATGTCCGGGTGTCGACGGTCGCTGTCGCACAAGGCAACCTCACGGTGACGATATCCGAGCAGCCGCAGGTCTCGCAACCCAATGCTCTCGCGGGTGGCCAGACAGCCGTGGTGCCCCGCACCGCCGTCAAGGTCGACACCGAAGGTGGCAACAAACTCGCCATCGTCAACGAGAGCGTTTCCCTGCGCGACCTCGTGGACGGCCTGAACGCGCTCGGCATCGGCCCGCGCGACATGATCTCCATCCTGCAGGCCATCAAGGCCGCAGGCGCCCTGCAAGCTGAAATCGAGGTGATGTGATGACCCTTGCCCTTCCCGGACTGGCCCTTCCAGCCGCCAAACTGGCGCTTGGCGCAGCTGCCGCCGCACTCGGAGCTGTCAAGCAGGCGATGACGCCTGCCGAGCAGAAATCGAAGAAAACCGCCGATGACTTCGAGACCATGTTTCTCGAAAACATGATGTCACAAGTCTTCCCGCAGGAGGCCGGCGAGGGCCCCGTCGGCGACAACGGCACCGGTTCCCAGGTTTATCGCGGCATGCTGGTCAATGAATATGCCAAGAATGTCGCGAAATCTGGCGGCATCGGCATCTCGGACACGATCTATCGTCAGATGTTGCAGATGCAGGAACGCAATAGTCAGGAACGCAACAATGCAGGCGCATAGTCAGGCGGCACCGGAGCGCGTGCGCATCACATCCTCGCCGGAAGCGCGCGAACTGGTCGAAACCATCATGTCGACCCTTCGTAGCCTTGCCCATGTCATCGGCGAGGAAACCCAGCTCATGCGCGATGGCCGTATCGGTGCTGCACTGGACCGCGAAGCCCGCAAGACCGAACTGGCCGGCAGCTACATGCGTGGCCTTGAGGTGCTGAAAGCCAACGCTGTGGCGCTGGCCCGCTTCGTGCCGGAGGACGTAACGCGCCTCAAGAACGCGCACCAGGAATTCAGTGAGTTGCTCGAAACCAACCAGGCCGTGCTGGCAACCGCCCGTGCCGTATCCGAGACCATCGTCCGCGATCTCGCCAAGGATTCAGGCCGTGCTCCACAAGCTCAGGGTTACTCACGCGGCGGCTATGGCGCGGTGACCCAACCCGTCACGCGGATGAGCACAGGCCCGATCGTGGTCAGCAAAACCTTGTGATGACCGG
>JBOFFB010000573.1:0-1725 GCA_051648385.1 Allobosea sp. | reverse complement strand
GCCGCAAAGACATGGCCCGGCTGGCCGATCAGTTCGAGCGCGGCTTCAGGGGGCTGGATCGCGGCAAACTCCAGAAAAAGCGGCAGAAAATCTGGCAACTCCGAAATGGTCGGCGTGAAGCCGCCATCCTCATAGACCTTGATCAGGTCGACCATGGCCTGGCCGCGGTCACGGCTCTCACCATGGACATGCTCGAACAGATGCAGCGACAGCGAGCGAGTGCGGTCGAACAGCAGGATGTAGCACTCCTGCGCATCGAACAGATCGCCCTCGACCAGTGCGTCAACGAGGTTCAGCACGCCGGTTAGCGCCTGCCGCTTCAGCACACCCTCGCGCTGGAGGACGGCTTTCAGTTCGTCCGCCGCCTCCAGCAACTCTGGCGTGGGATAGGTCAGCAGAACAGACAGAACCTTGAGCGTTTTCATCAGTAGGCTCCCATCTTCGGCTTGTCGTTCTTGACCTTGATGCCGCCGAACAGGTTGACCTTGCTGTCGGATGGCAGGCAGCCATCGCCGAACGAGAAGCCGCACTCGCCGCGCAACTCGTAGGCGTCCTGCGTCACCTCGCGGTGGGTCGTCGGGATGACGAAACGGTCTTCGTAGTTGGCGATGGCCATGAGGTGATACATCTCCTCGATCTGCTGGCCGGTGAGGCCAACGCGCCTGGCAATGCTCTCGTCGATGACGCCATCAACGGTCTTGGCCCGCATGTAGGCGCGCATGGCCAGCATCCGCTCAAGGCCCGTGGCGATGGGTTTCTCGTCTCCCGCCGTCAACAGGTTGGCGAGGTATTTCAGCGGGATGCGCAGGGACTTCACATCCGGCATGCCGCCATCCGTGCCCATCTGCCCAGCCTCGGCAGCCGCCGTGATCGGCGACAGTGGCGGCACATACCAGACCATCGGCAATGTGCGGTATTCAGGGTGGAGCGGGAAGGCGACCTTCCATTCCATCGCCATCTTCCAGATCGGCGAGCGACGAGCGCTTTCCAGCCACTGGTCCGGAATGCCATCCTTTCGGGACTGCTCGATCACAGCCGGATCATCAGGGTTCAAGAAGATCTTGAGTTGCTGCTCATAGAGGTCCTTCTCATCCGGCGTACTGGCGGCGGCCTCGATCTGGTCGGCGTCATACAGAATTACACCCAGATAGCGGATGCGCCCAACGCAGGTTTCCGAGCACACGGTCGGCTGGCCAGCCTCGATGCGCGGATAGCAAAAGATGCACTTCTCGGATTTGCCGCTCGACCAGTTGTAGTAGATCTTCTTGTAGGGGCAGCCTGACACGCACATGCGCCAGCCGCGGCACTTGTCCTGATCGATCAGGACGATGCCGTCCTCCTCGCGCTTGTAGATCGCGCCTGATGGGCAGGCCGCAGCGCAGGTCGGGTTGAGGCAGTGCTCGCACAGCCTCGGCAGATACATCATGAAGGTGTTTTCGAACTGGCCGTAGATCTCCTTCTGGATGCCTTCGAAATTGGCGTCCTTGGAGCGCTTGGCGAACTCTCCGCCGAGGATTTCCTCCCAGTTCGGGCCCCATTCGATCTTTTCCATGCGCTCGCCGGTGATCAGCGAACGCGGACGGGCGGTCGGGAATGCCTCCAGTTCAGGCGCCTTCTGCAGGTGCTCGTAATCGAAGGTGAAGGGCTCGTAATAGTCGTCGATCTCGGGCAGGTCGGGGTTGGCGAAGATGTTGGCGAGGATGCGCCATTTGCCGCCGATGCGCG
>JBOFFB010000572.1:0-1959 GCA_051648385.1 Allobosea sp. | reverse complement strand
GCGTCCTGCTCGTCGCGGCTGATCTGCCACTTGGTCGCGACATTCTCGGCGGTGTTGCCCATGTGATAACCGTGGAAGGCGTCGATCAGGCCATCCTTCAGCATCGAGTCGAGCATCTTCATGTCGCCCATCTTGGTGCCGGCGCGCATGTGCGCCACGTGCGGCGCCAATGACATTGATTCCTGACCACCAGCCACGATGACCGATGCGTCCCCATTGGCGATCTGCTGCATGCCGAGCGCGACGGCACGAAGGCCCGAGCCGCAAAGCTGGTTGAGACCCCAGGCAGATGCTTCCTGCGGAATACCTGCGGCCATGGCCGCCTGCCGCGCCGGGTTCTGGCCCTGACCGGCAGACAGGATCTGGCCCATGATCACTTCGTCGACATCGGCGGGATCGACACCTGCCCGTGCCAGGGCGGCCTTGATGGCGGCAGCACCCAGATCATGGGCTGCGGTGGCGGCAAAAGCGCCGTTGAAAGCACCGACCGCCGTGCGCGCTGCGCCGACGATCACGATATCCTGTGAAGCCATGGGTTTGATCCTTCCCGTTGAAATCGTGGTGTGCCCCCCAAAGTCCGGGGCCGCTGACTGTCCATTCCTTTGTTGGCGTCACGACGCGATCCGTCAAGGGTTGAGCGCAAATCTTGCTGGCCCTACGCTCCTGCAGCAGCCAACAAGCACTTGCAGGTCAGGCGCAACGCGTTATCGTGATGCCTGCAATTTCATCGCATCCTCGGCCTGGTATCGGGCGCGGAGTGGGCGGGACAAGGATCATCATGGCCGCTGACAAAGAGCCTACCGTCATCAAGAAATACGCCAACCGGCGGCTCTACCACACGGGCACCAGTTCTTACGTCACGCTGGAAGATCTGGCCCTGCTGGTGCGCAACGGCGAGGAGTTCCTCGTCTATGATGCCAAGAGCGGTGACGACATCACCCGCTCGGTGCTCGCACAGATAATCTTCGAGGAAGAGAGCAAAACCGGGCAAAACCTCCTGCCCATCGCCTTCCTGCGCCAATTGATCCGCTTTTACGGCGACAGCATGCAGGTTCTGGTGCCGCGCTATCTCGAAATGTCGATGGATAGCCTCACCAAGGAGCAACACACCTTCCGTGATCAGTTGAGCACGACGTTTGGTGCCAATGCGTTTGGCGCGAAAGCGATGGAGGCCATGGAGGCGCAGACACGCACCAACATGAAAATCTTCAGCGACGCTATGCGGATCTTCACGCCATTCGTGCCGGGAGCAGCCGGTGATGCAGCTGCTGCAAATACCGTCGACGGCAAAGCTGCCGCCAACGCAACAGAACTCGAGATGCTGAAGCGCGAGATGGCGACCATGCGCGATACACTGGACAAGCTCTCGACGAAGAGATGAGGCCTTTGTCAGGCAGCGCGACTCACATGGACGCTGCCATCATCCCACAATTCCGCCGCACCGGTCAGGTGGCCTTGCAGGTAGGTCACACCCCATTCGGCCAGAAGCTTTGCCGCTGGCTCGTTGTCGACCCATTCGGCAACTGTCTCGACATCAAGATGCTGGGCGAGGTCCAGCAGCGTGCGCACGAAGAAGCGGTCATCAGTTGATCGGGCCAGGTTCTGCGTGAACGCACCATCTAGCTTCAGCACGTCGATGGGGTAGTTGCGGAGGTGCTTGAGCGAGGTGTGGCCCGCGCCAAAATCATCAATCGCGATCTTCGCGCCACAATCCTTGATGGCGCGGATAACCCGCAGGCTCTCATCAGCGTGGGATATCGTGGCTGTCTCTGTCACTTCGACAATCATGCGCTGGCTGACACCGGAATGGGTGCGCATCAGTGAGGTGAAGGCATCAAGCCACACCGGATCAATCAACGAGATCGGAGACACATTGATCGACAGGACCGCTTTCGGATCACGCGCCAGACCGGCGACCGAGAGTTCCAGCACACGGTGATCGAACAGGCGAACCAGGCC
>JBOFFB010000571.1:0-12613 GCA_051648385.1 Allobosea sp. | reverse complement strand
TCGAATATCTGGTGCGCAATGCGCCTGCCGCCGTCTATGAGCTTGAGCACTGGGGCGTGCCGTTTTCGCGCACCGAAGCCGGCAAGATCTACCAGCGCCCGTTTGGCGGCATGACCACCGACTATGGCAAGGGCATCGCCCAGCGCACCTGTGCCGCCGCTGACCGCACCGGGCATGCCATACTGCATACGCTCTATGGCCAGGCCCTGCGCGCGCAGACCGAGTTCTTCATCGAGTATTTCGCCATTGACCTGATGATGAGCGAGGATGGCCGCTGCCTCGGCGTCGTCGCGCTCAAGATGGATGACGGCACACTGCACCGCTTTCGTTCATCGCAGACCATTCTCGCCACCGGCGGTTATGGCCGCGCCTATTTCTCTGCCACATCGGCGCACACCTGCACCGGCGATGGCAACGCCATGGCGCTTCGCGCCGGCCTGCCGCTGCAGGACATGGAGTTCGTGCAGTTTCACCCGACCGGCATCTATGGCGCGGGTTGCCTGATCACCGAAGGTTCGCGCGGCGAAGGCGGATATCTCACCAATTCCGAGGGCGAGCGCTTCATGGAGCGCTATGCGCCATCCGCCAAGGATCTGGCCTCGCGCGATGTGGTGTCGCGTTCGATGACGATGGAAATCCGAGAAGGGCGCGGCGTCGGCAAGAACAAGGATCACATCTACCTGCACCTTGACCATCTCGACCCGAAGATCCTGCACGAGCGCTTGCCCGGTATCTCGGAAAGCGCCCGCATCTTCGCCGGTGTCGATGTCACCAAGGAGCCGATCCCTGTGATCCCGACCGTGCATTACAACATGGGCGGCATCCCAACGAACTATCACGGCGAGGTGCTGACCAAGGCAAACGGCAACCCGGACACGGTGGTGCCTGGCCTGATGGCCATCGGCGAAGCGGCTTGCGTTTCGGTGCATGGTGCCAACCGGCTTGGATCCAACTCGCTGATCGACCTTGTGGTGTTTGGCCGCGCCGCCGGCCTACGCTGTGCCGAACTGGTGACGCCCGGTGAAAAACAGGCCGAAGTGACCGAGAAGCAAAGCGCGCTGGCGCTTTCGCGCCTCGACCGCTACCAGCATGCCAATGGCTCAACGCCAACCTCGGTGCTGCGCGCCCAGATGCAGGCCACGATGCAGAGCAGCTGTGCCGTGTTCCGCACCGGCGAAGTGCTGGATGAGGGCCACGACGCGATCCACAAGATCTGGGGCGGATTGTCGGACATCGCCATAAAGGATCGCTCGCTGATCTGGAACACCGATCTGATCGAGACCCTGGAATTCGACAATCTGATTTCGCAAGCCGTCGTGACCATGGATTCAGCCCAGAACCGCACCGAAAGCCGCGGCGCGCATTCTCGCGAGGACTATTCCAACCGCGACGACAAGAACTGGATGAAGCACACGCTCGCCTGGATAGATGATGAAGCCCACTCGGTGAAGATCGATTATCGCCCGGTCCACACTTACACAATGTCAAACGAGATCGAGTATATCGCGCCGAAAGCGCGGGTGTATTGAGGGGACGCTATCGGTTAAAATTGGATTCCGACGAGGAGAGATAAATGAACTTAAAGTCATTGAAACTCCCTGCTGACATTGCGGCAGATATCGAAAAGATGGCGAAGGATTTCGGCACGACGCCAGAACAGCAGGTCGAGACACTATTGCGTTATTCTTTGGGAAATTTTCCTCGTCGTGAGTCATTGCTTGATGCAGCGCTCCGTATTTCAGCGATGACGCCAAAGGGCGTGAAGCAGACGCCATCAGAAATCCTGATACGTGAGGATCGTGATCGGTGAAGTTGGTCGTTGACGCTTCTGTTGTGGTCAAGTGGTTCGTGGAAGAAGATGGCCATGAGTATGCGTTAGCCATTCTGAGGCGTGGAGATGATTGCTTCGCACCTGACATTGTCTTGTCAGAGGTGGCTGGTGCCCTTGATAAAAAGATCAAAGCCGGAACTTTGGAACGTGAGCAGGCAATTGAAGCGGTAAGGGCGGTTCAAGCCAAGATGACGATGGTGGCGGGGCCAAAATTGATCGAGGTCTCTCTCGATCTGGCAGCAGAGTTAAATCATCCAGTCGCAGATTGCCTGTATCTGGCATGCGCAATTGAAATCGGTGCAACAGTTGTATCGGCGGATGATAAATTCGTCGCGAGAGCTGCAAACGCTGGCTTTAGTGCGATGGTTTGCATGCTGGGAAAGGAAAATCAGACAAGGCTATCGCCGCAGTTTTTGTCCGCTCGAGAGATCAATGAGATCGAGCGATTGGCGCAAGATGTCGATGCCGTATTCGAATTCGTTCGTGGTGAAACAGGAAAGACGTTTGGAAGTTCTGGATTGAGAACTCATAGCTTAGGCGATTTGGGTCCGGCGTATGATTCGCCAAACTATCGAAGGTTAACAAAACATGTAGATGCGCTTGACGACAACCGAAGAAATGAACTGATTGCACTTTGTTGGCTAGGCCGTGGCTACGATAGTCAGAACTGGGATACATTGATTTCACGTGCCAAAGCAATAAACCCCGGCAACAAAGAAGATACCGCTTATATCATTTCAAAGCTCGTCTACCTCCAGCACGGGCTTGTGCAACTAAAGATGCTATCAGAATCGACAAAGAGCTGAATCACATGGCCGAATTCAACCTTCCCAAGAACTCCCGCATGACCGAGGGCCAGAAGTGGCCTGCCATCACGGGTGCTGCCAACACCACCGAGTTCCGCGTCTATCGCTGGAACCCGGATGACAAGGCCAATCCGCGTGTCGATACTTATCAGGTCGACCGCGATGATTGCGGGCCGATGGTGCTGGACGCGCTGATCTGGATCAAGAACAACGTCGATCCGACGCTGACCTTCCGGCGCTCATGCCGCGAAGGCATCTGCGGCTCTTGCGCCATGAACATCGATGGCAAGAACGGGCTCGCCTGCACCACAGGCATTGATGAATGCAGCGGCCACAACAGCGGCAAGGCGGCCAAGGTCGCGATCTATCCCTTGCCGCACATGCCGGTTATCAAGGATCTGGTGCCGGACCTGACACGGTTTTACGCCCAGCACGCCTCGATCGAGCCATGGCTGAAGACGACCACGCCGCGCCCTGAGAAGGAGTGGAAGCAGTCCAAGGATGACCGCGAGAAGCTCGACGGGCTTTACGAGTGTATCCTGTGCGCCTGCTGCTCGACCTCGTGCCCGAGCTACTGGTGGAACGGCGACCGCTATCTTGGCCCCGCAGTGCTGCTGCAGGCCTACCGCTGGCTGATCGACTCGCGCGATGAGGCCACCGGCGACCGGCTCGACAATCTCGAAGACCCGTTCCGGCTCTATCGCTGCCACACCATCATGAACTGTGCCAATGCCTGCCCCAAGGGCCTCAACCCTGCCAAGGCAATTGCCGAGATCAAGAAGATGATGGTGGCGCGGCAGGTTTGAGACGACGCTTCGTCGAAGTAACGCGTCCTATGGGCGGCTCATGCGCCGTTCAGTTCCGCTTGCGTAAGCCCTATCGTGCAAAGTGCCGCATCTGCGCCTAGATTGGGACGCAGATTCGCGGTGGACACGAACAGGGCTGCTTGCATGTTGACGGTTGCACATCTTCACGGACCCTGGGCTTTGGCACGGCGGGTTGTTCCCGCCGCATTGCTGGCACTTGCGCTAGGCGCCTGCGCCAATGCGGATCGTTTCACAGGACAATCCATCGGTTCGCGCCCGCTTGGGTCTGCAGCTGCGGCGCAGACCCAGCAACCAACGCTGCCATCGGCACCACCCATCGCCACATCGCGCGTCGAGACGCAGGATTTGCCGCCCCCTGGAGGCGCATCCTCGGCTCCCTCAGGACCCGCCGTGGCCGGCTTGCCGCCACCTGCCGACCCGTTCTTCCAGCCCACACCGCCATCCGCACCGACGACCCCGCCACCCGCGCCGCGCTCCATCGAGACCCCGACCTTGCAAGGCGGCGGACGCGAGATCGCTACACTGGGTGGGGGAGGCAGTACGCCGGGCGGGCGCGGCGCCGTCACCTCGCGCGATGGCGTCGTCGGTGGCTGGACGGCTCGCGAAGCAACTGGTGGCTCCTGCCGCGTCACGCTGTCGAGCACGCCAGCGCTGGACCTTTACCGCGCCAACGCATCCGGCTGCGCCAATCGTGACCTGCAGAAAGTCACGGCCTGGGACTACCGCGATGGCGAAGTCTATCTTTACCAGCCGGGCGGTTCTGTCGCGGCCCGCATGCGGGTCAGTGATGGTTCTTCGATCTCCGGCGTGATCGCGCGTTCCGGGGCCAATGTGAGCATGACGCGATAGCGCTCAATCCGTGGTGGATGCTTCCTTGCGCAGGGTCCACAAGACAGGCGTGTTCACGTCTTCTGCCGTCAGCACGATCTGTGCGGTCCGCCGCGTGCCATCAATGGCGGCAAAGAAGACACTTTCTTCGATCTGCATGCCAGCGCCCTCGCAGCCAAAGCGCCATGATGGCCCCCGGACACTTGTCAGCAACAGGGTACTTTGCGTCAGCAATGTCGCTTGCATCGACGGGTGAAGATGAAAACGCGTCATGAGTTTCGAGGTGACAGCCGCTTCATTGGGAGTGCCCTCGATAGCCTCTGAGCCTGAGAGGCTGGTACCATGCGGACCAAGCAACAACCTGCGCGTCAACCCGACGCCGAACTGGCTGCGGTAGCCGTCATGCACCAGCGCCAGACTCTCCCCATGAGAATTGACGGAGCGCTGCACAGTGACAACACCGGGTCCGCTGACGATGCGCGTCTCGCCTTCGCGCGTCAGGAAGCGGCAACTGGACGTGTCACCGAAACTGGTTGCAGAGTGCGCGGCGGTTGATTTCAATCCGACAGGAATATCGCGTCCTGTAAGCCGTGGCATGCCGCAGTTCACGAAAATGCGCTGTCGGCCATGGGAAAACTCGAATGAAAGGCATCCGGCCATGGCCTCCGCCGACGCAGCGAACGGTGGCGATGGCCCCGTTTCGGCAATCAGGACAGACTGGCCAGCCTCCACCCGCTGATAGCCACTGTAAGGCGCCTCGGTGGCTGCCCGCCCGCCTGAATCATGGCTGGCGAATATCGTGGCAAGCGCGTCGACCTGACTGACGCCCATGCCATTGAAGAGCGCTATCGATCCATCAGGATGGCGCAACATCTTGAGATGTGGAACGATGCGATCAATGGCCGAAACCAGTCCGGATGGTGCCTCCAACCCACGCGCGGCATAGGTCGAGCGAAGCGGCAACAGGTCAAGCAGCAGGTCGATCAGCACGCGCGGGTTGCGGCTGACATGGCCCCCGTCCGACAGGATCTGTTCGTCGAGCCGCTCGCCAAGTTGCTTGCCGGCGCGTGGCAAAATACGCTCTGCGCCTTCAGTGCACAGCCCAAGAGCGGTCAGCGCAACGGCAGCATTGAGCCTGACCAGTGGATCATCCGTACGATCAACCGCATCGCGCAAGCGCCGGACGTCCGCGCTGACAAGATCGAGGTACTGCGCATAGAAGACGTGATCTGCTCCATCCAGCACCAGCGGTGACTGCGACAACAACGCCATGAGACGTCGGCACACGACAAAGGGGCGCAGGGCAAGAGGCGAAACGGGGCGGGCAATAAAATCGCGGATCAGCGTTCGGCCATTCTCGCGGGCGAGCGGTGTGTTGGCGGCTTGCAGATGCCGCAACCAACCGAAGCTGTTGAGCGTGTCGGCCCAGCCTAGTGATGGCGGCGTGACATCGAAGGGTGAGCGCCCTCCCGCGTCTACGAGCCTGCCTGCAAAGACGAACTGGCCGCTATAGATATCAGCAGCGATGGTGGGGTCCGAGGTGCGCAGATCGGGAGGGGCAAACAGGAAACTCTTGAGCTTCAATCGGCCAAACGGCAGCGCTGTCCGCGCCGCGCGTCCGATGGCGACACCGAACCCTCTCCGCAATGCGCCTGCGGACCAGCGCACGCGCGCAAATGTCAGGCCCTGCCGGCTCAAGCCAGGCCTGCTTGCATGGCAGCTTCCCGGACCAGAGCATTGCGCACAAAAGTGGGTACCGGTTTTGTGAGTACGCAACGCTCTATCTTACGATGATCGATCATCTTTCCGCATTGAGATGGACTCCATCTCAATGCGGGATGATCTAGACATTCATCCTGACGAATGATCATGCCTTACAATGCCACAAAACGTGCTGCAAAGAACCCACCCCAACCTGAAAGGCGCACTGTTGACCCCTGCAATTGGTTAGGCAAGGCGCGAAATTCTCCACGGGAGGTTGTGCTGCCTGACAGGCCCACCTCAGTGTCGCTCATTGGCGCAAGTTCAAGGCGCGGATGTCGCGCCAGAGCTGCCATCACCTGATTTTCGCCCTCGCCGGGCTGGAGCGAACAGGTGCAATAGATCAGGCGGCCACCAGGCCTGGTCAGCGCAACGGCGCGGTCGATCAGCTTCGCTTGCAAGGCGATGAGCTTGACTTCGTCAGCTGGCGTTTTGGTCCAGGCAGCGTCGGGGTGCCGACGGATGGTGCCAGTTGCGGTGCATGGTGCATCGAGCAGGACCGCATCGAACGGGGCATGCTCGAACGTGGTGGCATCAGCAGTTGCGATACTGATATCAAGATCAAGCCGGGCCATGTTGGCTTCGAGGATCTTCAGGCGCTGGGCCGAGCGATCAAGCGCTGTGACCTTCGCCCCGAAGCTGGCGAGTTGCGCTGTCTTGCCGCCCGGAGCTGCGCACATGTCCAGCACCGCCTCGCCGGGTTTGACCCCGAGAAGCCGCGCTGGCACGGCAGAGGCCGCATCCTGCACCCACCATGCACCTTCGTCGTAGCCCGGCAACTCGTGCACCGGCGTGCGGGCCGGCACGCGCAGCGAACCTGTGGGCAAAAGCACGGCTTCAAGCCGGTCTGCCCATTCGGCAGCATCGGACTTCACGCTGATATCGAGCGCGAGTTCCTGCGACATGGAGGCTGCTATCTGGCTGGCCTGCTCTGGCCCGTAGGCTGCAATCCAGCCCTGGCGCAGCCAGTCTGGCGTGTCATGGGCCAAGGGATCGATGGCAGAACGGATCATCTCGGCTTCACGCACAATCTTGCGCAAGATGGCATTGACCACACCAGCAAAACGCATGCCCTGCGGCTGCAGCTTGGTCTGGGCCACAGCAAGATCGACGGCAGCATGGTCCGCAGCTTCCAGAAACAGGATCTGAGCTGTGGCAGTAGCCAGTATCGCCTGCACCGGACGCGGCAAGGAAGCGGCGCCACGCTCGGCACGCGCATCGATGGCACGCGTGATCGTCCCAAGATGGCGGAATGTGGTGATGGCTATGGCACGCACCAATCCTGCGTCGCGTGGCTCCAGTCCGCGTGTGGCCGCAATCTGGTGGTCGAGCACGTCATCAAGTTGCTGGCCCGCAGCCAGTGTGCGCTCGAAGGCGAGACTTGCAGCGTGGCGGGCGGCAAGGCCGGCAGGCATGACTGCTGCCGTGGTCGATGATGTCGGCGTGGCGACGGTGATGTTTGCCGCCTTGGTTGTGCTGGTCAATGCGATCTCGTCCGAAACGGGCGATCAGCCCCACGGACCGCGAAACGGGCCTGTGCCGGATGATCCCATGGGGTTGCTGTTGGCACCGGCGATGAAGCCGCCGGTTACTGGGCTTCCTGCATAGCCCATTCTGTGTGCCTGATCCATCAAAGCGGCAATGCGGTTGCCAGTATCGGGATGGGTCGAGAACAGATTGTCGAAGCCTTGCCCGGAAAGCGGGTTGATGATGAACATATGGGCCGTCTGCGGATGACGTTCGGCGCTTTCGCTCGGCATCTGGGCAACTCCGCCTGAGATTTTTGCCAACGCATCTGCAAGCCAGACAGGATTGCCGCAGATCTCGGCGCCGAGCTTGTCGGCCTCGTATTCACGCGAGCGCGACACTGCCATCTGCACCACCATTGCTGCCACCGGCGCGAGGATCGAGACCAGCAAAGACACCACGATGTTGGGCCGCTCACGACCGCCGCCGAACATCATGCCGAAATTGGCCAGCGTCGAGATCGCGCCTGCCAGGGTCGCGGTGATGGTCATGGTCAGAGTGTCGCGATTCTTGATGTGGGCCAGTTCGTGCGCCATGACGCCTGCCAGCTCTTCCCAGGTCAGCAGTTGCATGATGCCGGTGGTGGCGGCAACGGCTGCATTCTCCGGATTTCGGCCAGTTGCGAACGCATTGGGCTGGGGATCGTCCATGATGTAGACGCGCGGCATTGGCATGGCGGCGCGTTCGGCCAGTTGGCGCACCATGGCGTGAAGTTCCGGAGCGCTGGCCTCGTCGACCTCCTGTGCGTTGTGGGCGCGGAGCGCGAGCTTGTCGGAATTCCAGTAGCTGTAGAGGTTCATGGCAGCAGCGACACCGAGCGCGATCAACATGCCGCCGGTTCCGCCCAGCAGAAGGCCGATCACGCCGAACAGGGCCGTCATGCCTGCAAGCAGCATGGCTGTGCGCACGTAGTTCAAGACTGTGACCCTCCGCCGCGACAAAAGCAGACCGAATGACTATATAAATGGTGCAGGCAAACCTTGCATGCAAGCCGCGCGTGCTGCCTGACAACAGCTGAGGTCGAGTATTCATGAGCCAGACAATTGCCGTATCTGCACCTGGCACCGAGCCCGAAGCAGCACGCGAATTGCCAAACGCCGCACCGGGCAAGGCTCTTTCGCCAGCAGCGCGCCGCGCACTGCAAGAGGCCGCCGCCCGCAAGGCCGACATCGACGCCAGGGCGGATGATTTGACCAAGGTGCGCGAGGTCGATGGCCGCGGCGGGCTCGAGCCGGTCCGCTACAATGATTGGGAGATCAAGGGGCTGGCCTCGGACTTCTGAAAGAACCCTTAAAGGTTGCAGGTTTATTTTTCGGTTGTAGGATTATTGTCAATATTTCGAAACTGTGTTATATTCTGGGATGACGTCGCAATCGTACCGGTTTCTTTGCACAGTCTTTGCTACCGGCCTTGTGGCCGGTACCCTGCTGGCGACCGCCCTGCCCGGCGCTGTGCGCGAGGCTGCGGCACGCAACGATGCCACAATCAGGAAAACTGATACGTCGCCAGCAGTGAACACGCGCACTCCGTTGGCTGGAGCCTACCAGGCGCAGGTTCTCAACGTCGTCGATGGCGACACTGTTGAAGCACGCGTGCATGTGTGGATGGGGCAGGAAGTGGTCACCCGCATCCGCCTCAAAGACATCGACGCGCCCGAAGTCACGGGAGCTTGCGGCCCCGAGCGCGAGCGCGCCATTGCCGCACGTGACCGGTTGGCTGAGTTGGTGCACGGCGCTGGAATTGTGCTGGCCGATGTAAGGCCGGACAAGTATTTCGGGCGGGTGGTGGCGCGTGTCGTGATGAGCGATGGCCAGGACGCTGGTGCCATCCTGTTGTCTGAGGGGCTGGCACGGCCCTATCGCGGCGGGCGTCGCCAAAGCTGGTGCGTGCTGCAACCATAAGGCGTTCTTGTTGCGATGCAGGCACGCTGCTCCTAAAAGCATGCCATGGAGCGCCACAATGTCTGACCCGACCATCCGCCTCAAAGCCATTCAGCGCCTGCTTGGCGATGCTCACGGCAAGCTTGGGCTCAAGCTCGGATTTTCCTTGTGGGATGGCTCGCGTGTACCGGCAACCTGGCCTGCCGACGGCCTGATGATCACATTGGCCGATGAGGGCGTCATTGCGGCCATTGTGCGCCGCCCGCGCGCTGACACGCTGATCAAGCTGCATGTGGCGGGTCGCATTGATGCCATCAACGGCACCATTTTTGATGTCGCGGCTGCCCGGCCTGAAGGCAAGGTGCTGCGCGCCATTCGCGGGGTGTCCAAGCTCGCCGTGCTCGATGTGATCCGTCGCTTCTGGTCGGTTGATCGGGGCCCGCCGAGCGTGCTCGATGCGGTGCGCGGCGACGAGATCAACCGCGACGGCAAGCCCACCACCAACAAGGCCAATGTCGCCTATCACTACGATGTCTCGAACGAGTTCTATCAGCTCTTCCTTGACCCCGAGATGGTCTATACCTGCGCCTACTTCACCGAGGACCATGGCGACATTGCCCGCGCCCAGCGCGACAAGCTCGACATGATCTGCAGGAAACTGCGCCTCAAGCCCGGCGACCGGTTCCTCGATATCGGGTGCGGCTGGGGTGCGCTGGTCTGCCATGCGGCACAGCACTATGGCGTCGAGGCCCATGGCGTGACGCTGGCCGTGGAACAGCTTGCGCTGGCGCAGGAAAAGGTGAACGCGCGAGGCCTCGACGGCAAGGTGACGCTGCATCTCAAGGACTTCAAGGATCTGGAGGGCCAGTTCGACAAGATTGCTTCGATCGGGATGTTCGAGCATGTCGGCATCAAGAACCATCCCGACTATTTCCGCACGGTGAATGGCCTCCTGCGACCGCGCGGACTCTACCTGCATCACACCATCGCACGGCGGGCCAAGAAATCCGACCGGGCCTTCAACAAGATGTCAGCCGAATACCGTGCGCTGGTCCGCTACATTTTTCCCGGTGGTGAACTCGATCACCTCGGCATGTCGATCGCCAATCTGGAGCGTACGGGCTTCGAGGTGCACGATGTCGAGGGTTGGCGCGAGAATTACATGCGCACGACCTATCTGTGGTGGGATAGGCTCAATGCGCGCCGGACCGAGGCGAATGCGCTGGTTGGCCCTGAGAAAACCCGCATGTGGCTGCTCTATCTGGCCGGCTGTTCGATGGCGTTCCAACGTGGCGGGGCCTACATCAACCAGACACTGGTCTCGAAGCGCACCCGCGGGCCCTCCGGCCTGCCATTCACGCGCACTGATCTCTATGGCTGACATGCAAAACGCGCCCGTTGGGGCGCGTCGGCATGTCGGCAGCATCTAACGTTGCGTTAATTTATTTCACTTCTTCACGAAGATGTCGAGTTTGCCATAGTGCTCGGCAAGAACGTAATAGAAGGTCAGACGAGACTTGGTCCTGTCGGACTTCATGTGCTCGCAGGTCGCCTTGATTGAAGCATCCATGTCAGCGGTGCTGAGGCCAAGCTTCTTCTTCAAGAAGTTTTCGCGCACACGGTCGAGTTCAACCTGATCGCTGCATGCAACATAGCGGGTGTCTGCCTTGCCCATGACAAGCGCATACGACTTCATCATTCCTGCAGCCGCAGCTTCGTTGATTGGCTTCTTTGCGAACTTCTTGAGATCGGCCATATGGTCCATGCAGAGCCCCTCTTTGGCTTCGTGATACTTCGTTCACTCGTTTGTGATCTTGATTGATCCCCAAACGATAAACACGTTTTTGGCGATGTGGCGAGAGGCTTTCGAAAAAAATGACGCGTTTTGTCGAGCGGAATCTCGACACATCATCGCGTGACAATGACGGGCGTGCCGAGCCGCACCCGCGAATACAGGTCAACGATATCTTCGTTCAGCATTCGAAAGCAGCCATAAGATGCGGCGGATCCTATACTGGACGGCACATTCGTGCCATGAATTGCATACTGGCCGCCGGGACCGAGGCCAATCGCCCGTGCACCCATCGGATTGTTGCTTGCCCCACCGGCGATCAGATCAGGCAACCATGGCTTGTCCCGCTTCACAGAGCGCGGCGGTGACCAGGCCGGCTTGACCTGCAATTCCTCGACATGCTTGAGCCCAAGCCACTGCTTGCCAGCCTTGCCCACCGCCACCCGGTAACGGATGGCCTCGCCGGGTCGCGTCACGAAGTAGAGCCGACGCTCACCGGTGCGCACGACGATGGTGCCCGGCTGCAAACGCGCATCGGAGAAAGGGACGATCTCACGCGCTTGCGCCCATTCGATCTGTCCAACAACCAGAACACCGAACAGTGCTGCCGCCAGACCTGTTCTTGACCCACGCATGATGCCACCTGCACAAACAATCAGTGGCAGGATGACAGGTCATCGTCACCGCAAGGTTGGGGAACGTGCTTTAGAAAACATGAAAGTGCCAACGCCAAACGTAAACGACCGACGCGAGGCCGGTCGTCGAGCGCTGAACGCTTCCCTCTCGCGATCAGCCGCGTTTGTTCTGCCGGTTCTCGATCAGGTCATCGACGACAGCGGGGTCAGCCAGCGTCGAGGTATCGCCGAGCGCGCCGAACTCATCCTCGGCGATCTTGCGCAGGATGCGGCGCATGATCTTGCCCGAACGCGTTTTGGGCAGACCTGGCGCGAACTGGATCAGGTCTGGCGTAGCGATCGGGCCGATTTCCTTGCGCACCCAACTGACGAGTTCCTTGCGAAGCTCAAGGTCTGCCACCTCACCGCCCATCAGGGTCACGTAGGCATAGATGCCCTGCCCCTTGATGTCATGCGGATAGCCGACAACAGCGGCCTCGGACACTTTCGGATGCGCCACCAGCGCGCTTTCGACTTCAGCAGTCCCCATGCGGTGGCCGGAGACATTGATCACGTCATCGACGCGCCCGGTGATCCAGTAGTATCCGTCGGCATCGCGGCGGCAGCCATCACCTGTGAAGTAGGTGTTGGGGTAGGTGGCGAAATAGGTTTCCATGAACCGGGCATGGTCACCGTAGACCGTGCGCATCTGGCCCGGCCATGAGTCCGTGATCACGAGGTTGCCTT
>JBOFFB010000570.1:0-1777 GCA_051648385.1 Allobosea sp. | reverse complement strand
GAGTAGGATGGAGCATCATGAGCAAGACAACGAACAAGTTTTCCCCCGAAGTGCGTGAACGCGCGGTGCGGCTGGTGTTGGACAATCAGGGCCAGCATGGATCGCGCTGGCAGGCGGTGCTGTCGATCTCATCGAAGATTGGCTGCGCACCGCAGACTCTGAATGACTGGGTCAACAAGGCCGAGGTCGACAGCGGCAAGCGGGCCGGTGTCTCCAGCGAGATGGCCGAGAAGATGAAGGCCCTCGAACGCGAGAACCGCGAGCTGCGCCAGGCGAACGAGATCCTTCGCAAAGCCAGCGCGTATTTTGCGATGGCGGAGCTCGGCCGCCGACACAGGACATGATCGCCTTCATAGACGATCACCGGGACAAGCATGGGGTCGAGCCGATCTGCGAGGTTCTGCCGATCGCCCCTGCCACCTTCTACGATCATCTGGCGAGGCGGGCGGACCCGTCGCGCCTGTCGGACCGTGCCAGGCGGGATGCGGAGCTTCGGCCGCAGATCCAGCGAGTCTTCGATGCGAACTGGCAGGTCTATGGCGTGCGCAAGATCTGGCGGCAACTGCGCCGCGAGGGGTTTGATGTCGCCCGTTGCACCGTGGCTAGGTGTTCAGTCCCGGCATCTGGTGGATCGGGTCGAGGATGAATCGATCTGGCTCTGATGTCCAGATTTTGCAGATGTATTCGTAGGGGGTGAGGCCGCTGAGGGTCTTGAGCCTGCGGGCGAAGTTATAGGCCGCCAGGAAGTCGGCGAGGTGTGTTCGCAGCTGACCGTGGTTTTCGTAGTGGAAGCGTTTTACGGTCGCGTCCTTGATCGTGCGGTTCATCCGCTCGACCTGGCCATTGGTCCACGGGTGGTTGGGCTTGGTCAGTCTGTGCTCGATACAATTGGCTTCGCAGATCATATCGAAGCGCATCGGCCGGGAGTAGATGGTGTTCCGATTGCGGGGCTGCTCTGCGAACTGGATCCCGTTATCGGTCAAGATGGTGTGGACCTGGTAAGGCACGGCCTCAAGCATGTGCTGCAGGAACTCCCAGGCGGTCTTTCTGTCAGCCGTTGCAACGAGTTGCGCGACGGCGAACTTGGCGGTCCGGTCGATTCCGACGAACAGGTAGAGCTTGCCCTCGGCGGTCTGCACCTCGGCAATATCGATGTGGAAGAACCCGATGGGATACCGCTTGAACTTCTGGCGCCTGGGCTTGTCGCCTTCGACATCCGGCAGGCGAGAGATGCCATGACGCTGAAGGCACCGATGCAGCGCTGACCGTGTCAAATGCGGGATAGACGGCTGCAGGGCATAGAGGCAGTCGTCCAGCGGCAGGAGCGTGTGACGCCGGAACGCGACGATTGCGGCTTCCTCAGCTTCGGTCAAAACCGTCGAACGCGGCTCTGTCGGCCCGGTCTTCATATCCTCGACCGTTGCCCGCTTCCGCCACTTTGCCACCGTCTTGGGGTTGATGCCCAGTTCCTTGCTCAACTGCGCGAGCGAAGCTTGCGATCGCTGTATTGCTGCTCTGACGGCGTGCGTGGTCGTGGCGCTCCCGTGACGAACTTGTCCCATAGTGCTTCCTTCCATTCCCTCGAAAGGATCGCACCATCAAACCGTGGGATCAAACACCCTAGCACCAGTTCGCGGGCCGTGGTGGCTGTGTTTGGCGATGGGCTACTCGGGTTGAAGTTGCCCACCGCGAACGTCAATCGGGAATCCGCGCCACTCCGCAACGAATTCAATGCGTTGGCATCAGGAAAATCTCGTTCACGGCGCAGCGTGGGTCG
>JBOFFB010000569.1:0-3903 GCA_051648385.1 Allobosea sp. | reverse complement strand
CCGGCCATCACGGCGCAGGCGAGCCAATAATTCTGGATGCCTTTCACCGGTCCGACCAGCGGGTTGCCATCCGGCGAGAAGGTGAAAGGCCCATTGATCGCCTTCTTGATGCCGACCTTGCTCAGCGCCGGGAAATGCCTGAAGCCGCGCTCCAGTTCCGGCGAGATGCGCTCGAGGTCATCAGGAAGCAACTGGGTGTGGAAATCATCGGGGGTCGTATCAGGCGACCATGGCCGACAGTCCTGCTCATAGGTGCCAAGCAGCACGCCCTGGCCTTCCTGGCGCAGGTAGATTTCGCCGGTGAAGTCTGATGTGTTGATGATCTCCTTCGGCAAGCCCTCAAGCTCGGGCACCGGCTCGGTGATGATGTAGTGATGTTCCATCGCGAGCACCGGCAGTTCCAGCCCGACCATGCGGCCAAGCTCGCGCGCCCACAGCCCGCCAGCATTGACCACATGCTCGGCGTGGATGTCGCCCTTGTCGGTGCGCACATCCCAGGTGCCATCGACACGCTGATCAAGCGCCGTGACCTTGGTGAAACGGTTGATCTCGGCACCCATGTTGCGGGCGGCGGTCGCGTAGGCCTGCGTCACCAGCCACGGGTCGACATAGCCGCCATCTTCACGCCAGAGCGCGCCCTTGAAGAATTTTTCGTCGATCAGCACGTTGCGTTGCTTGGCTTCCGAAACCGAGATCAGTTCGGTGTCCATCTTGAGCGTGCGCGCGCGAGAGTGGATGAGCTTCAGGAAATCCATCTGACCTTCATCGGTGGCAAGATAGATGCCGCCGTTGTGGTGGATGCCGCAGCTGAGGCCGGTGACAGCCTCGAGCTCTCGGTAGAGATCGAAGGTGTACTTCTGCAGCCGCGAGACGTTGGCGTCCGAGTTGAGCGTGGTGACGCCGCCCGCCGCGTGCCATGTGGAGCCCGAGGTCAGCTCATTCTTGTCGAGCAGCACCACATCGGTCCAGCCAGCCTTGGCGAGGTGATAAAGCACCGATACGCCGACGACGCCGCCCCCGATCACGACAGCCCTGGCAGTTGTCTTCATGGTTCAGCCCCTGATGCTGGCAGGATGGTGCAGCCGGTCTCTGCGGAGGCGGCAAGGAGGAAGTGAACAAAGCTTTGAGCGAAGGTGACCGGAGCCGCAAGCACGAAAGTTGGCCGTGTATCGACTTGCCACAGCACAACGGGAATTTGCGCGATGATGGTCCGCGCAACCTGTCCGGCCTGGAAAACGCGCGGATGCAGATCCAGCCGGCAACCCTTCGCCAGCACCTGCCTCGCTTTGGCACCCGACAGTTCGAGGATCACCTGCCCGTGGCCTGTTTCGACGACCGAAGCCGCTAGGCCAAGCGCCCCCTTGATGCGCGAGGCGAAGGAGCCCGGCGCCTCTGGCCCCGAAATGATCATCCAGTTGCCCGGGCCGATGCCGATGGCGCTGAGGCGTCCGTTTCCGAGAGTCGCACCCATCGTGGGCAGTTCCAGACCCAGCCCCGTCCGCGCTGCCGTCCGCAGCGCACTGTCCTGCCCGCGTCGCATCGTGATCTCGACCGCATCGCGGGTGATCTCACGCAAAGTCACAGGCTCGCCAAGTGTCGCGCCGTGATGACCGGGCTTGAGGTGCCCTTTCAAGGGCGACAGACGTTCAGGCTTTGACACGGGCATTCTCCGGATCAAGCCTGTGAGGCGAGACGATGTGAACTTCGACGCTTTCGCCATGGATGGGTGATGTCGAAATCAGCGTCTCGCCGATGCGCGCGTGCCCGCCTTCCAGCAGCGCCAGGCCTAACCAGTCATGCGGCCCTTCGGACGCCATGCAGACGGCGGTGAGGAAGCCCTGACTACGGCGAGGTTCGGTCGCGCTCACCAGGTGCGCACCATTACGCAGGCGTTTGCTGTTGTCCGACGGATGCAGTCCAACAAGCTGAAGCCTGGCCGGATCGGTGAGGCCTGGACGCTGGCCCATGACTTTGCCAATGAAATCGCCGTGCTTCTTCAGCATCTTGCCAAGGCCAAGATCGGCGGCGGTGGTCTGCCCATTCAACTCCGAGCCCGCGACGTGACCCTTTTCGATGCGCATCAGGTTGAGCGCATCAAGCCCATATTGACGGATGCCGAAGGGCTCACCAGCCGCCAGTATCGTCTGCCAGACATGCTCCGCGTAGCCCGCTGGCACGGCCACTTCATAAGCCAGTTCGCCCGAGAAACTGATGCGGAAGATGCGGCCCGCCACGCCCGCGATCTCGGCCTCGCCAGCCGCCATGAACGGGAAGCCCGCATTCGACAAATCGATGCCGTTTACAACACGGCTCAGCACTGCGCGCGCGTTTGGCCCGGCCACGGCAAACTGCGCCCATTGATCGGCAATGCTGGTGATCTGCACGTCCATGTCGCGCCAGACGGTCTGTGCATGGAACTCCATATGCTCCAGCGCAGGCACCGCGTTGCCGGTCGTGGTGGTGACGATGAAGTGATCCTCGGCGAGCCGCGAGGTCGTGCCGTCGTCGAACATCAAACCGTCTTCGCGCAGCATCAGGCCGTAGCGGGCCTTGCCGATGGCTAGCGTCGAGAACGTGTTGGCATAGATGTGGTCAAGGAAGACGCCCGCGTCCTTGCCCTGCACGTCGATCTTGCCGAGCGAGGAGACGTCCGTGATACCGACCGAAGTACGCACCGCGCGCGCTTCTGCCAGCACCGGACCCCAACTCGTGTCGCCACCCGAGTAGACCAGCGGACGCAGCCAGAGCCCGATGCGGACGAACACTGCGCCGTGGGCGTCGTGCCAGTCATGCAGCGGCAGCTTGCGCTCGGGTTTGAAATGCGCGCCAACTTCCATACCGGCCAGGGCGCCAAAGCTCACGGGCGTGACGAATGGACGTGGTTTGGAGACGCCGACCGCCGAGACCGGCAGGCCGCGCGCCTCGGCCAGCACAGCCGCGCCCACCAGCCCGCCGGTCTTGCCCTGATCGGTGCCCATGCCATGCGTGGTGTAGCGCTTGGCGTGCTCGATGGCGCTGTAGCCTTCGCGATGCGACAGGCGCATGTCATCGGTCGTGACATCATGCTGCAGGTCGACGAACGCCTTGCCTTCCGCCCTGACCTCCCAAAGAGGCAAGATCAGTGCATCGCGCTTTGGTTGTATCAATGGAAGATGCTCGAACTGCTTAGTCGCGTTCCGGGCACCAGTAGCCGCGCCATGCCGAGCCGCTTCCAGCCGCCCGAACACACCAGCCGCCGCGCCTGCCGCAATCCAGACAGCGCCGGTGTCAGGTGCAGCAAACCCGGCAATGTCATCACGCCACCCCAGCTTGAGCCCGGCCTGCGTCGCCAGTTGGGTTTGCGGGGTATAGCCACCCGACAGGCAGACCAGGTCGCAGTGGATGCGGCGCGTCACGAGTTTGCCGACAGCGCGTACCCACGCCGTTTTCACGCCTGCGCGCCCTTCGATCTTGCAGACCTCCTGGCCGTGCAGCACCGTCATGCCTTGCGCGGCCGTTTCAGTTGAAATCGCTGTTGGCCCGCGCGGATCGACGATGGCGGCGATGCTCACACCAGCCGCAGCCAGATCGCGCGCAGCCGCATACGCCTCATCGTTGTTCACGAAAAACACGGCGTGCCTGCCGGGCGCGACACCCATCCGGTTCACATAAGCCCGCGCCGCCGTCGCCAGCATCACACCGGGCCGGTCATTGCCAGGCAGTGCGATCAGCCGCTCGACCGTGCCGGTGGCCAGCACCACACGCCCAGCACGGATGACATGCAATCGCTGGCGCGGCGCAAATGGCGCGGGTTCTGCCAAGTGGTCGCTGACGCGCTCCAGCGCAGCGACCACACCCTCGTCATATGCTCCGATTGCAGTCGTTCGGGGCAGCAGCACCACATCCGGATGACTGTTCAGGGCC
>JBOFFB010000568.1:0-2323 GCA_051648385.1 Allobosea sp. | reverse complement strand
AACAGAGTGGCAGCGGGAGGCACATGGCTAAGCTCGCGGTCCTGACCGATCGCAAACCCCATATCCCGCAGGCGCTCCAAAAGGTCGGTGCGACCAAAATCAAAGACCTCTTGCGCGCGCAGCGGAGCCATAGCGGCGTCAAACATTTTGTGGATAAGGGCCCGGTGGTGCGGCGCTGTTGTTGTGTTGAAATAGCCGATCCGCATCATCGCGGCCCGTGTTGCATCCGGGCCGCCATCCAGTGCGGCGCCCAAGAGAGTGCGGAAATCCGCAACAACCGCCGGTGCCACCGCTTGCACTGCTCCAAAATCCAGCAGCACAACCCGCCCCGTCTCGGCGCAATACCGGTAGTTTGCAAGGTTCGGATCGGTTTGCATCGCGCCGAACACAAACAACTCGCGCAGGACAAGGTCAATCAACTGTGCCGCTACCCGATCACGCAGGGCTTGGGGGGCGTCAGTGAGCGCTTCAAGCGGCTGACTTTGAATGTAGGACATCGCCAGAATCTGCGGCGTGCTCAGGTCGGCGTGGAACTGCGGCACAATAAATGCATCCAATCCCTCCATCAGCCGGCTGAAATGCGCAAGATGGCGCGCCTCGGCCACATAGTCAGCCTCGGCATGCAACTGGCGCTTGGCTTCGGCCAACAGTGGTGTCAGATCCATGCCGCGCGGCAAAAGTCCCGGCAAGCGCAGCAGAGTGGCTAGATTGCCGACATCGCTGTCAATACTAGCCCGCACGCCAGGATATTGCACCTTGATCGCCAGATCGCGGCCATCCGGCAAAGTCGCGCGATGCACCTGCCCGATAGAAGCCGCCGCAAATGGGCGCACATCAAACCGGGAGAAGCGCTTCATCCAGCCCGCACCCCATTCGGCATTCAACACGCCTTGCAACTGTTCGGGCGGCATGTGTTTTGCGTCACTGCGCAAGATGGCCAAAATCTCCAGGACCTCAGGCGGCAACATAACGCCACTGTCCATCGACAGCATTTGTCCCAGCTTCAACGCCGCTCCGCGCATGCGCGACAGGCTTTCGGTAAACCGAAGCGCGTTGGTGGGGGTCATCAGAAGGCTGGCAATATCAGGGCGTTTTCCCTGCACCATCTGCAGTATACCCGAAGTCACAATGCCGCCTGCAATGCCGCTAGCCATTCCAGCGAAATGCGCAAGCCGCGCAATTCGGCTGCTGGGAACCGCGAAGTCCTTGCCGTACAGGTCTTTATCAGCCATGCCGTGCTCTCTATGTTACCGCGACGTTCATATAAGGCGTGCGAGGAAATCGTCGAACGAACATTCAAGGTCAGTGCAGGGTGGCGATCACGACCGTGCGTTCTTCGAAATTGCAGGATGTGCCCCACGCTTTTGACGACATTAACCTAACTTACGGTTATCGAAATGGTCGAATCGCTCATTCAATCCTGAACAAACGCAGCTGTCTGATAGCGCAGTCAAAAGTTTTGGCTTGCCCGTAATACTGAGCATTACGTAAGTCAGGTTACGCGTTTCGGTTGTTTTCAGATCTCTGCTGTTGCGGTCATATCCTTTACACACTGGCTGGGTTCGAAGCTGACGTCGAGCGCAAGGTAACGCCAAGGGCCAAGGCGGCTGAAATGCATAATCTCCTACCCGGCACGAAACCCAATCATAAGAGGAACGGCACCGAGCATATCGTCACCGCTCTCCATGACAGCTAGGACTAGCATGACCGCATGTACCGCTCGCTCACCGCGGTCACCGCCCTACGCTAACCTTGTAGGTTCGTTCGACGAACTCTCGGCGCGATTCTGCGGCAGCTGTCAAAGAAGCGCCAAGGCACGAAATCCAGAACCGCTTGGGGTTGTCGGGACCTATTTTCGGTCTCGCCGTCTGGGTCAGATGCCGACGAGGGGCTGCATCAGTCGGGCGGCAATGGACTTGAAGCGCGTGGGCCGCTCGATGGCGACGAGGCAGATGCAATCCTCGCCGCCCTCGGCAACCGGCTTGTGCTCGATGTCCTCGTCGAGATCGGCAACGTCGCCCCGGCCGAAGCGGCCCATGTGATCGCTGTAGGCGCCGCTGAGAATGAGCGTCACCTCCTCGCCGCCATGGCCGTGCTCCGGCACGGAGCGGCCCTGTCCGATGCGCAGCAGCTTCACCTGCCCCTTCGCGGAAGGCGAGAGCTTGACATCATACACGGCAACACCTGGCGCCTTCTTCTTCCACGGCAGTTCATTGAGATTAGCCACCGGCAAAAGGCGCGCAAGGGGACCCGGCACCGCGGCATGGGCGACAGCCGGCGTCGGGAAGCGGTGCAACGTGGCGCCTTTAAGCATGGCCATTGT
>JBOFFB010000567.1:0-2949 GCA_051648385.1 Allobosea sp. | reverse complement strand
GATGACTGCACACCCCAGCGTTGGCTCTTCGGCCAGGGGAAATTGCGGATCACGCCGGGCACGATCTCGGCGATGACCTCGGCGGTCAGGCGGCCTGGCCTGTCGATGAAGGCGACATAGCTGTCGCCCTTCTTCGGGTCATTCTGGATGCTGGCCTGATCGATGCTGGAAAGGCCGGCGGCTTTGAGGAAGCCTTGAATGGCGGCATCGGGGGAGCCGACGCGCGGACCCTTGCGCTCCTCGCGCACATCGCGGCCCTTGGCGGGCAGGCCCGCCACATGGAGGCTGAGGCGGCGCGGGGTGGCGAAGGCGCGCGCGCCCTCATAGACAAAGCCGCGCTCGACTAGCGCATCGGTGACGAGCTTTTGCAGGTCTTCCGCCGCCTTGCGCTGCATGCGCGCGGGGATTTCCTCGGAGAACAGTTCAAGCAACAGATCGGGCATGGCAAACTTCGTCCTTCACACCCGTGAAAACCGGTCTGAAGGCGAAACGCAAGAGCTAGCCGTGATCTTTTCGTGGCGAGCGGCGGCTCAAGCCGCCAGTTGCAACCTGATGGCGCCGCGCAGATCATCGATCAGCACGGCCTTTCCGTCACGCTGGACATGCCAGAAGGTCCAGCCGTTGCAGGCCGGCAGTCCCTGCGCGAGCGAACCGATCTTGTGGATCGAGCCAACGGCTGGCCCAAGCGCCAGCGTGCCATCGGCGCGGATCGTGGCGGTGAAACGCTTGCGTTCATCGCTGACGGTCTCGCCGGCCTTCACCAGTCCGGCCTCGATCAGGCTGAGGAACGGCACGCGCACCTCGGTGCGCTTCGATGGCGCGGTGGAGAACGCTTCCGGCGGCAGCGGCGTCACGGCATCAATGCGGGCTTTCGCGCCTGCCGCATAGCCGGTGTCTCGCTCGATGCCGATGAAATGGCGGCCAAGTGCTTTTGCCACCGCGCCCGTGGTGCCGGTGCCGAAGAATGGATCGAGCACGACATCGCCCGGATTGGTCGAGGACAAGAGCACGCGCGCCAGCAACGCTTCGGGCTTCTGTGTCGGATGCAGCTTGGCACCATTGCCGTCCTTCAGCCGCTCGTCACCGGTGCAAAGCGGGATGAACCAGTCCGAACGTACCTGTAGGTCTTCGTTGCCGCCCTTCAGCGCCTCGTAGTGGAAGGTGTATTTCGATTTCTGCTCGCGCGCTGCCCAGATCATGGTTTCGTGGGCATTGGTAAAGCGGCGACCGCGGAAGTTCGGCATCGGGTTGGCCTTGCGCCAGACCACGTCGTTCAGCATCCAGAACCCGAGGTCCTGCAGGATCGAGCCGACACGGAAAATGTTGTGATATGAGCCAATGACCCAGAGCGCGCCATCGGGCTTCAGCGCGCGACGGCAGGCCAGAAGCCAGGCGCGGGTGAAAGCGTCATAGTCGGAAAACGAGGCAAACTTGTCCCAGTCATCGTCGACAGCATCAACAAGGCTATCGTCCGGACGGCGCAGATCGCCGCCAAGCTGGAGGTTATAGGGCGGATCGGCGAACACCAGATCGACAGATTGCGGCGGCAGCTTTTCTAGCTCCGCGATGCAATCGCCTATGATGATCCGGTCGCGGATCTTTTCTTCAGATGAGCCTGCTGGCTCGATCCGAGACGCCGATGCATGCTGTCCGGTACGCTGTACCCTGATCCGGACAGAAGCATCGGCCGCCCCGGTACGCAAAGTACCCATGGTGCTGCACCGGTTACGCAACTCACTCAACGAGGTGCAAGATGCCGCAACAGGGTAAAAGCCCCGTGCACCAGCATGAAAAACAGACGTGCCGTTTTGGGGCTGCAGATTTTGCCGGGTTGGGAGCAAATTGCCGGGTGGTGATTGGTCAGTCGCAGCTGGTCAGGTGCGCAGCCAGCGGCCCTTCACCGGCGTGAAGCTGTAGCGGTGGTGCGGGCAGGGGCCATGCTCAAGGATCGCCGAGCGATGCGCCTCGGTGCCGTAGCCGGCATGGTTGGCAAAGCCGTAAACCGGGAAAGCCTGGCTCAGCCGCGCCATCAACCGGTCCCGCGTGACCTTCGCAACGATCGAGGCGGCTGCAATGGCGGGCTCCGAAGCGTCGCCCTTTATGATGGCGCGGCATGGCATCGCGATATCGATCATGTCGCGGCCATCAACCAGAACCAGCGAAGGTGCAAGCGCCAGCGCCCTGACCGCACGGGCCATGGCATCAAGCGTCGCGGCACGGATGTTGATCATGTCGATGCTGGCGGCACTGGCCGAGGCGAAACTCACCGCCAGTGCCCTGAGCATGATCTGGTCATGGATCGCCTCGCGCTGGCGGGTTGACAGCGTTTTCGAATCTGCCAGGCCAACTGGCATGTTGGCCGGATCGAGGATGACCGCCGCCGTGACCACAGGCCCGGCCAGTGGCCCGCGCCCGACCTCATCGACGCCGGCCACAAGATTTTTCAAGTGTCGTTCACCCATTGCACCCATTCCGCCTCCTGACAGCGAAGCGCCAGATGCTGCGTATCCGTCAAGAGGCGCGGGCGCTGTTCGTCAGAGCAAGGTGAGTTGCTCCGGCCCGCCGCTGGGTCTGCGGAACAGGCTTGTGTCCAGCCTGAGGCGAGCCTTGTTGAAGCCTGCGCGTGCCGCAGCCAACTCAAAGCGCCTGCCGATCATCCACGCGTAAGGCCCGGAGCCAAACTGCCTTTGGCCCCAGGCTGCGTCATAGTCCTTGCCGCCGCGCGTGGACTGCACCAGCGACATCACGTGCCTGAGCTTGTCGGGATAGTGTGTCATCAGCCAGTCGCGCACGAGGTCCTTGACTTCGAGCGGCAACCGCAGGAGCACATAGCCAGCCTCTCGCGCGCCATTGGCATAGGCGGCGTCAAGGATGCGCTCGATCTCGGCATCGTTCACGGCGGGGATGATCGGAGCGACCAGCACTGTCACGGGTATTCCGGCATCGGTC
>JBOFFB010000566.1:0-7472 GCA_051648385.1 Allobosea sp. | reverse complement strand
CAGGCCGGTTTCATAGCCGCGCTCACCGTGGTGTTCATCATCATGGGCTGCTTCATCGATGGCATCTCGATGGTGGTCCTGACCACCGCCGTGATCCTGCCTGCGGTCAAGGCCCAGGGCATCGACCTGCTCTGGTTCGGCATCTTCATCGTGCTGGTGGTCGAGATGGCGCAGATAACTCCTCCGGTGGGCTTCAACCTCTATGTGCTGCAAAGCCTCGCCAAGAAATCGATGGGCTATGTGGCGCTGGCCGCCCTGCCGTTCTTCGTCGGCATGCTGGTCATGGTCGCCATCGTGTTCTTTGTGCCCGATCTGGTGACATGGCTGCCAAACCAGATGCTGGGGCAAAAGTGAATGGCTGAGGAAAAACCAGACAACGACAGGATGCACCTCGGCCCCATCGTCTCGTCGGGCCATCTCGCCTCGGGCGCGCTGCCTGCGCGGTCCGAGTTCGAGTTCGGCATGATCATGACGGTGCATGCGTTCAACCGCTGGATGGTGCGCTGCATGGCGGCGGCGGGCATGCCAGATTTGTCCCCGCTCGATGTTCTGGTGCTGCACAATGTCAACCACCGCGGCAAGGCCAAGCGGCTTGCCGATGTCTGCCTCGTGCTCAACATCGAGGACACCCATGTGGTGAGCTACTCGCTGAAGAAGCTGGAAAAGCTCAAGCTCATCAAGGCTGGCCGCCTCGGCAAGGAAAAGACCGTGCAGGTTACCCCGGCTGGCGAAGCGCTCTGTGTGCGCTACCGCGAGGTGCGCGAGGCGCTGCTGGTCAAATCGGTGCTCGGCACGGGAGTGGATGCGGCCAAGCTGTCTGACATCGCCGCGCAGCTTCGCGCACTCTCGGGCCAGTATGATCAGGCAGCGCGGGCAGCGGCGAGCCTGTGAGCTTCAGGCCGGCAGGCAGGCCGGCCCGATAGGCTCGAAACTCTTGTAGGTCAGGATGAACTCCTGATGCGCCAACTCCTCGGAGCGGGTGCGGCGGCCTTGGCCAAGCCCGATGACCAGATCGCGGATTTCGCGCCCGACCTCATCCAGATCCGCTCGCCCTTCCAGAATGCGTCCGGCATCCACATCCATGTCGTCTTCCATGCGCCGGAAGGTTTCGGGATTGGCGCAAATTTTCACGACCGGCGAGATGGCCGAGCCAACGACTGATCCGCGACCCGTCACGAACAGAACGGCATGGGCTCCGCAGGCGATCAGTTCGGCAATTTCGGCATTGTCGTTGATGTTGGGAAAGCCAAAGCGCACCTCGCCATCCGGCACCACATCGAGCAGATAGAGCCCACCGCGTGGCGGAATATCACCCGGCTTGATCAACCCGGAAATCGGCGACGAGCCGGACTTGGCGTAAGCCCCCATCGATTTTTCTTCGATGGTTGTCAGGCCACCGTCGGCATTGCCTGCTGCAAACGAGCCATAGCCAAGTGTCGCATAGTAGCGCGCCGCCTTCGCAACACTCGCCTCAAGCTCTTTGCCAAGTTCGGCGGTCACGGCGCGAGCGGCCATGATGTGCTCGCAGCCGATCAACTCGCCGGTCTCTTCGAAGATGCACGCCGCACCAGCCTCGATCAGCATGTCAAAGGCCCGGCCTGCTGCGGGGTTGCCGGTGATGCCAGACGTGCCATCAGACCCCCCGCAGACGGTGCCGATGATCAACTCCGACGTATCCATCGGCACTGTCCGAGCCTCATCAAGCAAGGCACGCTGCGCTTCGATGAATGCGCGTCCCTCGACAATCGACTTGCGGGTTCCACCTGCCGCCTGGATGACCAATGTCTTCACAGGCCTGCCACTGGCGCGGACAAGGCGCTCGAGTTGGTACTTGTTGAAACTCTCGCAACCCAGCGAGACGAGCAGGACAGCGCCAACATTGGGATGGGTGCAAAGCCGTTCCATCATGGTTTCTGCATAGGCGTTTGGGTAGCAGCCCGGAAAGCCGATCACGTGCACATCAGCCTCGCGGAACGGAATTGCGATCTCGCGCGCGACGTGGTGGGCGCATTCGACGAGATATCCGATAACCACCGTGTTGCGGATGCCCTTGCGCCCGTCTGCACGCAGGTAGCCCTGCATTTCGCTCATATGGTTTTCTCCTGAGCATCGCCCAGATGGTAAGTCGGTGTGTAGTCGCTGCGGACATTGTGGACATGCACATGCTCGCCCACGGCGATGGCACGGATCGCCACGCCAATGGGTGCGCCATACTTGATGATCTTGTCTCCGGATTTGATAGCGATGCGGGCAAGTTTGTGGCCGATTGCAAGGTCGGTGGCGAGCACTGTCGCTATCCCTTCGATTGTCAGCATCTCACCGGCCGGAATGCGCTGGCGCGCAACAACGGTGTTGTCACTCGGGCCGAGCAACAGGAGCCGCGGTTCTGTTGATTGATCGGTGGCTTGATCGTTTGTCACCAGAAACTCCCACATGTGCTCGCCAACAAAGGCTTCCAGCCTCAACGAGACTGGCATGCCGATCACTTCCCGCCGTATTTCGCCTTCTCATGCAGCATGGCGATGCGGTTGAACCGGCCGATGGCCGAAACCGTGGCCATGATCAGCCCGTCGATGCCCGCCAGCATGTAGCGCCTGAGAACATAGAACTTCACGAAGGTGACAGGCAGTTCGCCGATCAGCCTCAGCTTGAGCAGAAGTGGGTTGCGCGGCGTGGTCGTCTCTGCTGCGAGGCGCGCCACCTTGTTGCCCTTGTCGATGGCGTGGAACCAGTCGCGATAGGAGAAATGCCACATTGGAGCACGAATGGTCACGGGGCGCTGCCTGGATGTGATCTCCAGCTTGTCCCAGTTCGGGTTCGGGATAGTGCGGGCCACGCGGCGGTCGTAGACATAGATCAGTTCGTGGCAGAACGGCAGCGGTGGTGGCCGGTCATGCTTGGGCAAGATCATCGCCTTGCGAACGACGAACAATTCCGGCGGCATGCCCTTGAGAAAATGGCTGCGCAGTTCCGCCGCCATCCCGGGCGTGACGATCTCGTCGGCATCGAGGCAGAAGACCATGTCATGCGGGCTGTGTTCCTCGCCAAAACGGCGTTGCGGCCCAAACCCGGTCCATGCGTGATGGATGACCTTCGCGCCAAGGCGTTCGCAGATCGCCACGGTGTCGTCGGTCGAGCCTGCGTCGATGACGAGGATATCACCGCCAAGCGCCCTCGCCGACATCAGGCAAGGCTCGATGCGGTCGGCTTCGTTGAGCGCTCTGACCAGCACCGTCAGCTTGATCGGCGATGGCGCTGTCACGATTCCAGCCTCGCCATAGAGCGCTCTCAGCGCCCGCCACATCGGGGAGTTCATGCTCACCTGTCTCCTGATGCTTCCATCTCGCATCGAAAACCCATAACAGCAACATCTGGCGAGGGCCGGAGCGGTTTGTACCGCAGGCTTGCGCCCATCGAGGATATCGCATGGAAGACAAGGTTCCCGAACCGGCAGTCAGTACCCCCAAGGTTGCCCTCATCACAGGTGGCGCGCGGCGTGTGGGCCGTGCCATCACACTGCGACTCGCAACGGCTGGCTATGCCGTGGCCATCCACTGCAACGAGTCTGTCGCCGAAGCCGAGACGCTGGCGTCAGAAATCATTGCGGCTGGCGGCAGGGCAACAGTGATCTCCGCTGACCTCGTCGATCCCGTCTCGGTCGAGAACATCATCCCCGCAGCCGCCAGCCAGCTTGGGCCGGTGACGCTGCTGGTCAATAACGCATCCATGTTTGCCAATGACAGCCTCTTCGCTATCGACGTGCCGACCTGGAACCGGCAGTTTTCGGTCAACATCCGCGCGCCGTCAGTGCTGGCAGGAATGATGGCCAAGGCGCTTCCCGGGGACATGGAGGGCGCTATCGTCAATATTCTCGACCAGCGCGTCTGGAAGCTGACGCCGGAATACTATTCCTATACTTTGTCGAAGGCCGCGATGTGGGCAGCCACCCGCACCATGGCGCAAGCCTTTGCCCCGCGCATCCGCGTCAATGCCGTGGGGCCGGGACCGACCATCGCCAATGTGCACGATGGCGAAGTGCTGTTCCAGCAAGAAGCCGCCGGCACGCTGCTCGGCCGTGCCATCGCGCCCGAGGAGATCGCTGATGCGGTGCTGTTCCTGGCACAGGCGCGCTCGATCACCGGCCAGATGCTGGCGGTCGATTCCGGCCAGCACCTCGGCTGGCGCACGCCGGACATCGTGACGGGGTGAAGGGGTCTGTATTCCCTCGGTGTATGGGGACCCCTCTCCGCACCTCTCCCGCAAGGGGAGAGGAGGCTTCGGCAGCGGTGCTTGTTTTCAATCCCGGTGCCTGGCACGAACTGCGATGACGTGATGCATGGGCTTGGTCCCCTCTCCCCTTGCGGGAGAGGTAAGGAGAGGGGTCGCGCTGCAAGTGCCGCACAGAGGCGCGCAACAGTCAACCTTGACATCACCCCCCAAACGGCGCTTTAAGCCTCGCATTCTCGTTCGACATCGTCGTTCGTCCATAAGCCGACCCTAGCCCATGTGGCGGGAGGTCATCGCCCGACAGCGCGTCTTGCGCCCTCGGGCGTAAAAGCGTTTGGGCATGGTGGTGGCTCGCGGGATCACAAAGGACGGCAAGACCACATGTTCCAGAACCTGAGCGACAAGCTCAATGGCATCCTGCAAGGCCTGACCCGCCGCGGTTCGTTGACGGAAGATGACGTCAACGCAGCGCTGCGCGAGGTTCGTCGCGCCTTGCTGGAAGCGGACGTGGCGCTGGAGGTCGTGCGTAGCTTCACCGACAAGGTGCGCGCCCGCGCCGTCGGTGCCGAGGTCCTGAAGTCAATCACGCCCGGCCAGCAGGTCATCAAGATCGTCAACGACGTTCTGGTCGACACGCTCGGCGGCGAGGGCGAGGTCATCTCGCTTGACGCCGTGCCGCCGGTGCCGATCCTGATGGTCGGCCTGCAAGGCTCGGGCAAGACCACCACGACCGCCAAGATCGCCAAGCGCCTGACGGATCGCGACAAGCGCAAGGTGCTGATGGCCTCGCTCGATACGCGCCGCCCGGCTGCGATGGAGCAGCTCGCCATCCTTGGGCGTCAGATCGGTGTTGAAACTCTGCCGATCGTGGCTGGGCAAACAGCGGTGCAGATCGCGCGCCGTGCCATCGAGGCCGGCAAGCTTGGCGGCTATGACGTGGTGATGCTCGACACCGCAGGCCGCGTCACGCTCGACGAAGTGCTGATGGCGGAGGTGGCCGAGGTCAAGGCCGCCACCAACCCGCATGAAGTGCTGCTGGTTGCCGATGCGCTCACGGGCCAGGACGCCGTCAACACCGCACGGGCATTCGATGCCCGTGTCGGCCTCACCGGCATCGTGTTGACCCGCATGGACGGCGATGGCCGCGGTGGTGCTGCGCTCTCGATGCGCGCCGTCACCGGCAAGCCGATTAAGCTCGTCGGCACCGGCGAAAAGGTCGATGCGCTGGAGGAATTCCACCCCGGCCGCGTCGCCAACCGCATTCTCGGCATGGGCGACATCGTCAGCCTCGTCGAGAAGGCCGCCGCCAACATCGACCAGGCCGAAGCCCAAAAAATGGCCGAGCGCATGGCCAAGGGCAAATTCGACCTGAACGACATGCGCAGCCAGCTCAACCAGATGATGACCATGGGCGGCATCGGCGGCGTGATGGGCATGCTGCCCGGTATCGCCAAGGCGAAAGCCCAGATGGCCAGCGCCAATCTCGACGACAAGGTGATCAAGCGCCAGATCGCGATCATCGATTCGATGACCAAGGCCGAACGCGCCGACCCGGACTTGCTCAAGGCCAGCCGCAAGCGCCGTGTGGCTGCAGGCTCCGGCACCTCGCCCGAAGCGATCAACAAGCTCCTCAAGATGCATCGCGGCATGGCCGACATGATGAAGATGATGGGCAAGCAGAAGGGCGGCCTGCTCGGCAAGATGGGCCAGATGTTCGGGATCGGTGGCGCGGGTGGCATGCCCGACATGGACCCGTCCAAGATGACGCCCGATCAGATCGAGCAGATCAAGAAACTGTCAGGCGGCTCCCTGCCCCCCGGCTTCGGTGGCGGCAAGGGATTGCCGCCAATGCCCCCAGGATTGGGCGGCGGCGGCGGCATGCCGAAACTTCCCGGCCTTGGCGGTGGTTCGGGCATGCCCGGCCCCAAGGGCGGCCTCCCCGGCCTCGGCTTCAACCCGTTCGGGGGGAAGAAGAAGTGAGTGAGGCAATTCAGGCTGCGTTGTATGCAAGCGGCGCCACTGCGCTGTTAGCAATCCTTGGCTATTGGATTACATTCAAGACTTCGACACATGCTAACCTTGAAGCAATAAAATTTGCCGCATTGTCTAAAAAAGCGGAATTCAGGCAGCATTGGATAAATGAACTTCGAAGATCAGTATCAGAATTTATCAAGGAATCTCATTTGCTTGTTCATGCTAATATGAAAATGATCAACCAAGAAGATTTTGCTCGTTTCTCAGAGAGGCAACAATATATATTGATGCTCCTCACGTCTGACGAGACGCAATTCGAAGAGTTGCGAAATGCAATTCGTACCTATGTAGACGTTTCCACCAAAGGCAAAGCTGCTTCTGGTGATCAACATTTCGCTGCCCGAAAAGCGCTGAACGATGCAACTCGTGTAGTCATCAAGCGCGAATGGGAAGTGATAAAGAAGGAACTTTCAGGAAAATGAAAAGGAACCCAACATGTCCGTGAAAATCCGCCTCGCCCGTGGTGGTGCCAAGAAGCGCCCTCACTACCAGATCGTCATCGCTGACAGCCACTCGCCGCGCGATGGCCGTTTCATCGAGCGCATTGGCCGCTTCGACCCGATGAAGCCAAAGGATCACGCCGAGCGCGTGGTGCTCGATCTTGAAAAGGCCGCCGAATGGCTGGCCAAGGGCGCGCAGCCAACCGACCGCGTCGCCCGCTTTCTGGATGCTGCCGGCCTGCTGAAGCGCAAGGTCCGCAATAACCCGGAGAAGGCCGTTCCCGGCACCAAGATGACCGAGCGCGCCGAAAAGAAGGCCGCCAAGCTGGCAGCCCCTGCGGCTGAAGCCTGATCAGCAACACCCTTGCGTCATTCCGGGGCCACCGCAACGCGGTGGAGCCCGGAACCCATCAACACGAACGCAGTCGCAAGAGCCCCGGTTCCTGTGACATGAAATTGGTGCTGATGGGTTCCGGGCTCGGCTTTGCCGCCCCGGAATGACGGAGATTGTGACAGATCATGCCCTCTCTCGTCCTTCTCGGCCGTTTCGGACGCGCCCATGGGGTGAAGGGGGAGGTGCGGCTGCAATCCTTCACCGCCGATCCGCTTGGCATCGCGCGCTATAGCCCGCTGAGCTCGGCGGATGGAGCGCGGCTGTTCAAGCTCACGATGGTGAAACCCGCCAAGGACATGCTGATCGCCCGCGTGGCCGGCGTCGATGGCCGTGAAGCCGCCGAAGCGCTGAGCGGCATCGAACTGTATGCCCCTCGC
>JBOFFB010000565.1:0-12844 GCA_051648385.1 Allobosea sp. | reverse complement strand
GGCTCCTGCAGCAGTCGCGGCAGATGAGCCTGGTACCAGGCCTTGAGGCCTGCGAGCGCCGGGTGTGCGAGGTCGCGGCGCAGATAGGCCTCGATGCGCGGCAGATGCTTGAGATACGCGGGCTTGCCGTCACGTTTGTCGAGACGAGCGAAGATGCCAAGGATCTTGGTGTTCCGCTGTGCGCCCATGATGGCGTAGGCCGTGGCGAAGGCTGCCAGATCAAAATCCGGATCGGCAGCGCGACGGACCCCGGCATAGCGCGACAGAAGTTTCAACTCGAGGCCTGGGGCTACATCAACGCGGGCATCCTGGCCCAGCGAAACCATGTCATAGGCCGGATGACCCATGACGGCATCCTGGAAGTCGATGATGCCGATGCGTTGAAGGCCCTCGCGCTCTGGCAGCCAGATCAGGTTGGGCGAGTGATAGTCACGCAAGACCCAGGTGCGCTGGCCCTCCAGAAGCGTGACGTACAATGGCTCCCACGCCTTGGCGAATTCGGCGCGGGCGACCGCAGGCAGCGTCACGCCGGCAATATGCGGCGCGTACCAGTCCAGCAGCAACTCCGTCTCGATGCCGAGCGCCTCGACATCATAGTCGGGAATGACATGCTCGCGGCCATCTGACACCGGCAGGATGGTGGGCAACGGCCTGGCGTGCAGCGCGGCCAACACCTCCGCGGCGACCTCGTAGCGATCAGGTGCCGGAACTCCGTCAACCAGCACCGTCTCAAGACCGAGGTCTTCAATCAGCAGCAGGCCGTTGGCCAGATCGCTGGCGATGATGTCGGGAGCGGAAAGCTCAAGCGCCCTCAGCCCTCTGTCGACAGCGACGAACGCGTCGACACGCTCGGCCAAGCGCGCAATGGCGCTGTAGGGCTTGCCGCCGCGCACAGGTGGGCCGTCGGCACGAGGCGGCGAAATCATCAGGATGGCTGTTTCGCCATTGCTGCGAACCAGACGTTCATAGGCACGTGTGGACGCATCGCCAAGCATGTGTTGACGGATGGCATCGCCCCATCCGGCCCGATCGATCAGCTTGCGTGCGCCAAGCGTCAGTCCAAGCCGGTCGGCCCATGCGGAACCCGGTATCAGCGTGACATTGCGTTGTTCGTCGCTGCCATCAGGCTCCAGTTCGAAGACGATGTCGAGGCGTGTGGCCGGAGCCAGGAAATCACCCCCGCGATCAGGCCACTCGATCAGTCCGATCGCATCTTCAAGTGCTTCGCCAAGCCCAAGTTCAACCAGCTCATCGGGACCTCGCAGCCGATAAAGATCGGCGTGAAGCACCCGCCCGCGCCGCGTCTCGTAGTTCTGCATGAGCGTGAATGTGGGGCTCGGCGCCTCAAGTGCAGGGTCATCGGCCAGTCGCCTTATCAGGGCGCGTGCGAAGGTGCTTTTTCCAGCCCCAAGATCGCCCGACAGGGCCACAACGTCGCCGGGCCGAACAATGCCGGCAATGTCATCGGCAAGACGCACTGTCTGCGCCTCTGAGCTGAAGTTCAGGTGCCAGGAACGCTCGAGGGCAGCAGCGTCTCTCATGTTTCGCAACCCGCAAACATCATCTGGCGAACATCATTCCGCTGCATCAGCGAAAGGCCGGGATTCCGCAGGTACACGGCATGTCACCGTCGTGCCGACACCAGGCTGTGATTCAATATCGACAGTGCCACCGTGCAGCGCCACGAATGAGCGGACGATGGCGAGACCAAGCCCGATGCCGCGATGGCGCGAGCCCAGCGTGTGTGTCTCGAAGCGCTCGAAAACGCGTCCGCGGATGTCCTGCGGTATGCCGCGGCCCTGATCGATGACCTTGAAGACAATGTCCGGCCCGTCACGGCTTGCGCTGAGTTCGACATTCTGGCCGCTCTGGGAGAAGCCCACCGCGTTGGACATCAGGTTATAGAGTGCCTGCCTAAGGCGCTTGGCATCACACACCATCGTGCCAGCATCCGGTGCGACATGCTGATGCAGCGTGATGCCGGTTTCGCTCAGACGCTCTTCCAGCCCGCGTGCGGCGCTGGCAACCAGAGAAGCGACATCGGTGACTTCGAGTTCAAGCTCAAGTTCGTCATTGTCGATCGAGGCCAGATCGAGAATGTCATTGATGATCGTGAGCAGGGTCCCTGACGACCGCAGGATCAACTGGGCGTATTCGCGCTGGCGCGGATTCAGCGGCCCGGCGATCTCTTCACCGATCAACTGTGCGAAGCCGATGATGGTAGTCAGAGGCGAGCGCAACGCATACGAAACGTGGTGCACAAAGTTGTCGCGCAATTGGGCTGACTGCACCAGAGCCTCGTTGCGTTCAGTCAGCGCTCGCTCGAAGTTGACGGTGTCGGTGCTGTCGGCAAATGTCAGCAGCGTCGAGCCATCCGGCAACGGCGCCAGCGCGCAATCAAGAACAGAACCATCCTGGCGCAGCATCCGCGAGGCGTAATCCTCACGCCGATCACGTACGCCGACCACGGCGGCGCGGAGGGCACTCCACGCATCCTCTGCCGGACAAAGCAGTCGGCACATTGCAACGACGTCATCAATATGCGGATGGGCTTCAAGCAGCGCAGGCGACAGCTTCCAGAGCGCAGCGAAGGCCGGGTTGCTCAGTCTCAAACGGCCGTCGGAGCCGAACACCGCCACGCCCTCACGCAAACCGTCGAGTGTTTCGCGCTGGGTGCGCGACAGGGCGTTGACCTTCGACTCCAGCGAGAAACGCTCGGTTGCATCATCGAACAGCTGTATGACGCCGCCTTGCGGGCTTGGGCTGGTCGTGACCTGTATGGCGCGACTATCCGGCAGATACCACCAGTCCTCCGACGTCTCCAGCGCCGTGTAGGCTTTCAGCCGCTCCGCCTTCCAGTCCTTGTAACCGCCTGCCTCGGGCAAGCGACGCTCGGTTCGCAGCCGATCAAGGATTTCGCCGTCGCTGGGTTGCGTGTCGAGATAGGCCGGCTCAAGCGACCAGAGTTTTTCATAGGCAAGATTCCGGTAAGACAAGCGCTGACGCGCATCGAACACCGCAACCGCCGTCGGCAACCTGTCCAGCATCTTGACATGGGCTTGCATCTGACGGGCGAGATCAGCGCGCAAGTCCTCCATCTCGGTGATATCGACCGCGTGGCCTGCAAAGCCATGCGGTGTGACGCGCTCGGCCAGATCGAGAAACCGCCGCTGGCCCCCGATGACGGTTGGCGCGCGAACGGCAAATGACTCACCTCTGGCGCGCGCGTTGGCCGCGTTGGCACGCTCTTCCCGGTCCATCAGTTCGGTGCCGAGCCGGACCGCCTCTTCAAGCGAGATCGCTTCGGCAGCAGCCAGATAGGCCGCGTTGGCCCATTTCAGCTTGCCGTCTGCAGATCGCAGCCAAATCGCGTTCGGGCTGGAATTCAGCATGGCCGTGAAGTGCTGATTGGCCAGGCTCAGTTGGTTTCGTTCGGCTTCCAGCTCCAGCAGGGCGCGTCTTGTTTGCGACACCTCGCGCAAGTGCAGCACAGCACGCCCTGAGACGGCACGTCCCCGCGCTTCAACAAAACGACCGTCACGGGTGTGCAGGCCCATTTCGAACGGCTCGCCGCGCAATTTCAACTGATCGACATTGCTGCCGAGGTCCTTGACCTGCTCCTGAACAACCCAGCTGCCAAAAGCCAAGGGCAACAAGCGGGTGCCATTGTACAAGAGAAACTCGGCATTGCCGTGGATTTCGCCAATGGCTGATGGCGAGGCCCAGCGCACGGTGACCTGGTCATCGATCATGCCAAAGATCTCGGCTTCTTCCGCCCTTGCGATGGCCTTATCCTTTTGGGTGGTGAGCGCTGCCTCGCGCGCGTCCCAGCGCGAACGCTCGCGGATATGAAGAATGGCTGTGGTCGCGGCGAAAACCGACAGGCCGACCACGCTCGACAACCCGAAAGCACTGACAGCATCGGGGAACATGCTTTTCATCTGATCAAGCCCTGACGCAAGGGCCGGTCCGGCCAGACTGACGGCCATCGATCCGGACGCAAGCCGGACGGCATGTCGCGACGTCGCGGCAACGACCGCAGCCCTGAAGCCGCCCCTTGCTTGCTGTCTTGCCTTGTCACGCTTCGGGCTTGTCATGTCACCTGCTGCAAGGGTCTGGCCATTCTGATAGTCACGGCAGCGTCATGCCGTCTGGTGATCGGAGCAGCGTGACAAAAGCCAGGCAGTGCACCGCACGTCGCATATCTGTTCACACACGCAAGAAAACGGACCGAACGACAGCGAATGCCGAGCGGCAACGAATCACCATCACACACTAATCAGCGTTCGATTCCGCCGGGAAGTGATTAAAGCATGGTAAAAAATAGAAAGACCGCCGCCCAAGATGAGCGACGGTCATAAATTTTCATACATCTAGTAGGTTGGGTCGTTGAGACCCCCAGATATTGTCAGTAACGATAGTGATCCGGCTTGAACGGGCCTGCTTCCGGCACGCCGATATAGTCGGCCTGCTCCTTGCTCATTTTGGTCAAGCGGACACCGATCTTCTCGAGGTGGAACATGGCCACCATCTCGTCGAGGTGCTTGGGCAGCGTGTAGACCTTGCATTCGTACTTGCCCGGGTTGGTCCACAGCTCGATCTGGGCCAGCGTCTGGTTCGAGAACGAGGCCGACATCACGAAAGACGGGTGGCCCATGGCGTTGCCAAGGTTCACGAGGCGGCCTTCGGAGAGCAGGATGATGCGGTTGCCCTTCGGAAACTCGATCTCGTCGACCTGCGGCTTGATGTTGTTCCACTTGAAGTTCTTGAGGCCCGAAACCTGGATCTCGTTGTCGAAGTGGCCGATGTTGCAGACGATGGCGCGGTCCTTCATGGCGCGCATGTGGTCGACCGTGATGATGTCCTTGTTGCCGGTCGCGGTGACATAGATGTCGGCGCGGGGCAGGGCATCCTCGATGGTGCAGACTTCATAACCTTCCATGGCGGCCTGAAGCGCGCAGATCGGATCGACTTCCGAGACGAGCACGCGGGCACCAGCCTGGCGAAGCGATGCCGCCGAGCCCTTGCCGACATCGCCGAAGCCGGCGACGAAGGCGACCTTGCCGGCCATCATCACGTCGGTACCGCGGCGGATCGCGTCGACAAGCGACTCGCGGCAGCCATAGAGGTTGTCGAACTTCGACTTGGTCACGGCGTCGTTGACGTTGATGGCCGGGAACAGAAGCTTGCCCTGTTCGGCCAGCTTGTAGAGGCGGTGCACACCGGTCGTTGTTTCTTCCGAGACACCCTTGATCGCGGCCGCAACGCCAGCGAACCAGCCCTTGGGCTTGTCCTTGAGCATCTTCTTGATCAGCGCAAAGAAGATTTCCTCTTCTTCTGACTCCGGCTTTTCGAGGAACGCAACATCGCCCTGCTCTGCCTTCAGGCCATAGTGCACCAGCATGGTGGCATCGCCGCCATCATCAAGGATCATGTTTGGGGTGAGTGTTTCACCATTCTTTGCACCATGCCAGTCGAAGAGCTTGGCGGTGTAGTCCCAATACTCATTCAGGGTTTCGCCCTTGTAGGCGAAGACCGGAATGCCGACGTCGGCGATCGCGGCGGCCGCGTGGTCCTGGGTCGAGAAAATATTGCACGAGACCCAGCGGATGTCGGCACCGAGAGCCTTCAGCGTCTCGATCAACACTGCGGTCTGGATCGTCATGTGGAGCGAGCCGGCAATACGCGCGCCCTTGAGCGGCTGCTTGGCACCATAGGATTCGCGGATGGCCATCAGGCCCGGCATTTCAGTTTCGGCAAGGTCGATCTCCTTGCGGCCGAAGGCGGCGAGCGAGATGTCCTTGACGATGTAGTCGGTGAACTTGGCCATGGTGTTTCCTCTCCAGATTCGGGCAAGCGTCGAACGCGAGCGCGTAGGTCTGGCACAAGCGCCCGACCGGCGTTGGCGGGGCCATACCATGACTCTCCACCGCAAGCAATAAAGACATAAAGATTTCTTTATGTGTTCGCTCAAGAACGGCTGCGGGCATTGATAGCGAAGGCCAGGGCGCTGACCAGCACAGTCAAAGCGACCAGCACGAGACCCAGAGCCAGTGCAAGCGCGAGATCACCGCGACTGGTTTCCAGCGCGATGGTCGTGGTCATGGTCCTTGTGCTGCCACGGATGTTGCCCCCGACAATCAGGATGGCACCGACCTCGGCGATGGCCCTGCCAAAGGCTGCGAGAAACGTGGTTACAAGTGTGGCCTGTCCCATGGCCAGCAAGGTCAGCGCTGCGCGTGGTCGCGATGCGCCATCCATCTGAAGCGCGTCGCCGTACTCCGACCAAAGGCCCTGCGCAAGGCGATGAACCAGCGCGGCAACAATCGGCGTCGTCAGCAGCGACTGCGCAATGATCATGGCGGCCGGTGTGAACAAAAGGCCAAGCTCCCCGAGCGGGCCGCTGCGCGACAGCAAGAGATACACACAAAGCCCGGCGACCACCGGCGGCAAACCCATCAGCGCGTTGATCAGCACCAGAATGGCTTGCCGCCCAAGCACGCGCCACAGGCAAAGCCAGAGCCCGAGCATGGTGCCGATGACAAAACCGATCAGAGCAGCTGACAGGCTGACCTGAAGCGATAATCCGATCACGGCAAGAAGTTCGCCGTCCCCTGTCAGCAGGAGTTTGAATGCTGACGCCATTGCATCGATCATGAGCGGCTCTATAAATCAGGTCGCGCTCGGCTGGTAGTCACCTCCGGCCTTTCAGCGAGGAGTACTGCAACCGTCATGAACCGCCGTTTTATTGTTGCCGTAGGTGTCGTTTTTTGCGTGCAGGTTCAAGGTCAGCTTGTTCAGAGCCTGCAGGTTCAGGCGCAAGAGGTATCCATCACGCTGGTCTCAACAACCTCGACAGAGCAATCGGGCCTGTTCGAGCACATCATCCCGATTTTCAGGAAGCGGACCGGAATCGTTGTCAGGGTCGTGGCGGTGGGAACAGGGCAGGCTTTCCAGATCGCGGCGCGCGGCGACGCGGACGCCCTGCTGGTGCATGATCGCGCTGGGGAAGAGGCTTTCATCGTGGCCGGGCATGGGCTCGACCGGCGTGACGTGATGTTCAATGACTATGTCATTGTCGGCCCCGTCGTTGACCCCGCCGGTGTCAAAGGTAGCCGCGAAGCAGGGCCTGCACTGGCCAGGATCGCAGCAAGCAATGCAACTTTCCTGTCGCGCGGCGATGACAGCGGCACCCACAGGAGGGAACTGACACTCTGGCGGCAAGCAGGCCTGCAAACGCCGTCCGGACACTGGTATCGCGAGGTGGGTCAGGGCATGGGGCCAACGCTCAACATGGCGGCGAGCCTCAACGGCTACACGCTGACCGACCGTGCGACCTGGGCCAGTTTCCGCAACCGGCAGTCGTTGCAGATCCTGGTCGAGGGGGACCGCTCGCTGTTCAATCCCTACAGCTCGATCGTGGTCAACCCTGCCAAGGGCGCACACATCAAAGCCGAGGCTGCCTTGCGCTGGCACTCATGGCTCACTTCGGACGAAGGGCACGCAGCCATCGCCAGCTTCAGAATCAACGGGGAGCAGCTGTTTTTCACGACCGGGCAGGGTGCAGCGGTCCGCTCGGGATCTTGAGCCTACTCGCCTTCGCCGAAGCGATCTTCGACCAGGGCAGCGATGGCGGCAAGTGCAGCCTCCGCATCATCTCCGAGGGCAGCGACGCTGATCATGGTGCCGATGCCGGCACCCAGCGTCAGCAGGCCCATGATCGATCGGCCTCCGACAACGTCGCCGCAGCGGGCGATCCAGACATCACAGGTGAAACGATCTACGGTTTGCACCAGCTTGGCCGTGGCGCGGGCGTGCAAACCCTTGCGGTTGACGATCTTGATTTCACGAACCAGCGCGCCCTCTGGAAACGCTACTTCCGGACAATCGCTGTCAAAGTCCATCAAGGCTCAGCGTCCGGCCAGCAGGCGACTTGCGATGTTGATGTACTTGCGCCCGGCCTCCTGGGCGCAGCCCACAGCATCCTCGATCGGCTTGTCTTCGCGAACCGAAGCGAGCTTGATCAGCATGGGCAGGTTGATCCCGGCCAACACCTCGACCTTGCCACCGTTCATGGCCGATATCGCAAGATTGGATGGTGTGCCGCCGAACATGTCGGTGAGCACCACGACACCCTGGCCGCTATCCACCTCATGGATAGCCTCCATGATGTCCACGCGACGACCCTCGATATCATCATCGGGGGCAATCGCGATGGTCGCAATCTGTTTCTGCGGGCCGACAACATGTTCCAGCGCGGAACGAAACTCTGTTGCCAAGTGCCCATGCGTCACCAGGACGAGGCCGATCATGTGATACCCTGAGCAGGTGCGACAGGCACCCATGGAGCAGCGCGTATATGGGCCAACCAGACAAAGAGTGCAAGCTCGACTGTCGGCTAATTCACCGGGACCAGGGCTCATCGTTGAACAAGGTCAACGCCACCAGAACCTGTGCGGCATCCGCATGGCCCGCCTGAAAATACAAGCGTGGCAAGGTCAATCCGGCAATCTCAGTCACGAGATCCCCGGGCTCCGGCATACGGGCAGGTACGGCCTCGCCGAGGTCGACGACCAGCCGCACGCAGGCAGCATTTTCGTGGGCCAGCGGCGTCAGACCAAGCCCGCGACGCTCGATGACGCCTTCGATAGCTGCCACGGGCCGGGCCACCAGACGTCCATGGCAGGCTGCAACTTCGATCCGGTCATCACCGACAAGCCGTGCAAACAGGCCAGCCACGCGGCCTGCCTCGATCAGCTGCAGCGACAGCCGGGTCTTGCCGCTGCCGGAGGGCCCGCGCACCAGCACCGCACTTTCACCCAGGATGACGGCATTGGCATGAAGACGCACTTATGCTGCCTATTTGCGTTTTGCGGCTGGAAGGGCCGATGGCAAAGCCGGAAGTTGGATGGTGAAGCGCGCGCCAGCAACCTGCACGCCACCATCGGCCTGGACCGGGCCGCTGCGGTTCGCGGCCATGATGGTGCCGCCATGAGCTTCGATGATCTGGCGCGAGATCGATAGACCCAGACCAGAGTTCTGGCCGAAACCATGACCAGGGCGATCAGTGTAGAAGCGCTCGAAGATGCGCTCCAGCGCGTGCTCGGGGATGCCCGGGCCGTCGTCATCGATGATGACTGTGACGTGCTTCGCATCGCGCGACAATTCGACGCGCACCGCATGCTCGACCGGCGAGAACGAACGGGCGTTGTCGAGAATGTTGATCAAGACCTGGCCAATACGGCCATCATGGCCTTGCACGAGCCAACCAGGACTGGCCTTTGGAGCGGGCTTGACGGTCAACGTTGTGGAGGACTGCTCCACGGTTCTGACCTCGTTCTGCATGCCGACCACCGTTTCGACCAATCGCTCGATATCCACCGGCGCCATCTCGCCGCGCGCCAGTTCCGCATCAAGGCGGGAGGCGTCCGAGATGTCCGTTATCAGACGGTCAAGACGGCGCACATCGTGCTGGATGACCGCAAGCAGCCTGTCCCGTGCTGGTTCGGACCTCGCCAGCGGCAAGGTCTCGACTGCGCTGCGCAGCGAGGTCAACGGGTTCTTGAGCTCGTGGGCAACATCAGCGGCAAAGCTGCCTATGGCGTCGATGCGGGCATAAAGCGCACTCGTCATGTCGCGCAGTGCACCCGAGAGCTGGCCGATCTCGTCGTGGCGAGCCGTGAAATCAGGGATTTCCTGCCGGGATCTGACGCGACGCCTGACCCTCACCGCAGCGTCGGACAACTTGCGCAGCGGCTCGCCGATGGCATTCGCCAACAGGACCGAGAGCAAGGTCATGGCAAGGGCAGCGACTGCGAAAACCTGAAAGATGGCCACACGCTCCGAGGCAATCACGGCATCGATGTCACCACCCTGAGTCGACAACAACAGGACTCCGCGCACATTGCGCTGGCGCTGGATTGGAACTGCGACCGACACGATGGTGTCGCCTAGCGCATTGACGCGTACGATGTTGCGCTGCTGACCCTGCAGCGCACGCGCGACTTCGGGTATGGATTTGCCAAGCACGGTATCAGTCTCGTCATAGGACGAGATTTCAGCCCGCCCAAGCCTGCGGCGAAATGTGTTCCAGGTGCGCTCGATCATCGGAATGTCGTCGCGCACCACGGGGGCAAGGTCGCGGCGCAAGATATCACCGCGCGCATTTAGCGTCCCGGAATCGACCACAAGGAAACCTTCGCGGTCATAGACGCGGGCCCTTGTGCGGGTCGGCATCACAAGGCGGCGCAGCAACGGTCCTACACGCTCGGGGTTTATCGAGAATTCGAGGATGGACTGCAGGTCGTCACCAAGGCCGGAACTTTCCCCGGCCTGCAATTGCAACAGACGGTCGGGGTCGATGGCGATGGTGTCAGTCTCGACAGTTGCCGAGGCCGCAATGGCACTCGCGATGATTTCGCCTTGCGTCTGCAGGCTCTGGACACGCGCGTCGATCAGGCCTTCGCGAAACTGGTTGATGTAAAGCAGGCCGATCAGCAGGACGACCAGGCCGGCGAGGTTCAGCACTAGGATGCGACGCGTCAGGCTTGAGGCGAGGCGACTTGCGAGCCAATGCCCCACCCACCGCATGAAGCCCCGCACATTCGCGAGGCCACTGTGCAGCCGCCCGGGACGGGCCGACTTGCCATTCGCCATCGGGGTCACAAGGCGGACCCCGCCACCGCACCGACAGGCACAGCAAGGCGGCACTTCCGCGCGCTTCTGGCGGGATGCATCGTGCCTCAACCCTCCTTGAAGCGGTAGCCGACGCCATACAATGTCTCGATCATCTCGAAGTCATCATCGGTCATCTTGAATTTTTTGCGCAGGCGCTTGATGTGGCTGTCGATGGTGCGGTCATCGACATAGACCTCGTCATCATAGGCCGCGTCCATCAATGCGTTGCGGCTCTTGACTACGCCGGGACGCTGGGCCAGCGACTGCAGGATCAGGAACTCGGTCACGGTCAGCACCACCTGCTCGCCCTTCCAGGTGCAGGTGTGGCGCTCGGGGTCCATCATCAGGCTACCGCGCTCCAGCGCCTTGGCGTCTTCGCCGCGCGGGGCTGCCGGCAAGTCCTTGGCGCCGACGCGGCGCAGGATGGCCTTCACCCGTTCTACCAGAAGCCGCTGCGAAAACGGTTTGCGGATGAAATCGTCCGCTCCCATCTTGAGGCCGAACAATTCGTCGATCTCGTCATCCTTTGAGGTCAGGAAGATGACCGGCATATCCGATTTCTGGCGCAGGCGGCGCAACAGCTCCATGCCATCCATGCGCGGCATCTTGATGTCGAAGATGGCGAGGTCAGGCGGATTTTGCTTGAGCCCCTCCAGCGCAGACGCCCCGTCAGTGTATGTGTTGATGCGAAAGCCCTCGGCTTCGAGGGCAATCGATACCGAAGTCAGGATATTGCGGTCGTCGTCGACCAGCGCGATGGTTGGCATCAAGCATGTCCCGTCTCAGCGCCAGGGGATGGATCAGCGAATTGTGGCGGCGCCGCTTTGGTTTGACGCCGAGGGCGGCGAAACCATGGCCACAATCTAGCGATCCTGCGACCAAAGCGCTACAGTTGACTGAAAATAGCCTTCTGGCCCCATTTGCAACCTTGAAAGAGACCCTCTTGAGCACCGGCCACACGATCAGGACCACCGACAACGAGGCTGTAGAGTTGGCACATGGCCTGGTGCGGGCCAGCCCGTTTGCCACGCTCGCCAGTTTGTCGGGTGATGGCTTTCCGCTCGCAACACTCACCAGCGTGGCGACCGATGTTGATGGCTCGCCGGTCATCCTTGTGTCGCGGCTTTCTGGCCACACCACCAATCTGCTTGGCGATCCGCGCTGCAGCTTGCTGTTCGCCCGCACGGGCAAGGGCGATCCGCTGGCCCATCCACGCATCAGCCTGATGGGCACGGCTGTCATTGTTGATCGCGACAGCGAGGCGGGCACGCGCATCAAGCAGCGCTTTCTGGCGCGCCAGCCCAAGGCACAGCTGTATGTGGATTTTCCCGATTTCCTCTTCATCCGGATTGCAATCCGTTCCGCCAGCCTCAACGGCGGTTTCGGCAAGGCCTATGAGCTGACTGAAATCGATCTTGCCAGCGACATTTCGGATGCGACGGACCTTGTCGCGGCGGAGGCCGATATCCTGGCGCACATGAATTCTGATCACGCCGAGGCCGTGCGGCTTTATGCAACCCGGCTCGGCAAGCGTGATGAAGCCGTATGGCGGATGGTCAGCCTCGATCCGGATGGCTTCGAGGTCGCCGCGCACGGCGAGTTGGTACGCATCGCGTTTGGCGCGCGGCTGACGAGCGCGGAGGCCGCCCATGCTGAGCTGATCAGGCTGGTGAAGCTCGCCAGAGAGCGCTGAGCGCCAAGTGTTCACCAAAGCACCAAAGAAACTGGGAAAGATGGCGGATTCCAGCCAGATTCCGCCCACTGGTGATCTTGAGCCGCGCCCCAAGCAAGCGTAAGGACAACTACGGTGTCCGCCGGTTCCGGAGACCGCAGATCAGGTGCGCAGGCTTCACAGACGCGCCGCTCAGGAGGAAGACCCCGTGGACAATTTCGGCCTTTACAATGCTGCCCATGGGGCTGACGCGTTCGGTTTCCGCAAACTTGCCCGTGTCAACTGGAACCTCGAAGCACCCCGGTTGGCAGAAGAATCGCTCCAGCGTGGCGAAACCAAGCTGGCCGCTGGCGGCGCACTCGTCGCCGATACAGGCGCTCATACCGGCCGTTCGCCGAAGGACAAGTTCACGGTGCGTGACGCCACCACCGAAGCGACCGTATGGTGGGACAACAACGGCGCCATCGAGCCGGGCCATTTCGACACGCTGCTGGC
>JBOFFB010000564.1:0-7276 GCA_051648385.1 Allobosea sp. | reverse complement strand
CAGTGGGCAAGGACGACGAAGTCGATTCCCTGCTCGATCGCGCCGGTGTGTTCTGGGATAATTTTGTCACGGCTTTCCACCAGGGTAACGCCAATCTGCCGAAAGTCGGGTTTCTGCCAGCTGATCTGGCCAAGGCCTGGTCAGCCAACCTCAACGGCATTGAGGGGCTTCCGGCCTTTGTGCGGGTCGTGCTTATCCTGGCGCTGGCCGGATCTGCCGCTTTTCTAGTTCGGGCATTGGCGCGGCGCTGGATGGCAGCAATGTTCATGCCGGAAAGCCCGTTGCTCGTGCACCGGTTCAAGGCAGCCCTGATGGTCGGCTTGCATGACCTTGCGACAGTCGCGTCCTTCTGGCTGACGGCGCAGCTTGGCGCAAACCTGCTCGTGCCGCAGGCCGATCTGGCGGCGCGTGTCGTCTATGTTGCTGTTGTCGCGGCGCTCTATGTTGGGGCCTACCTGATTGTCGGGCGCTTTTTTCTGGCACCCCATGCGCCCGGGCGGCGTCTGCTGCCGCTGCCACGGGCCGAGCATCACTTCCGGATGCTGGCGATCTTTGCCCTCTTGGTCAATTTCGCGCTGGGCGTTGCCGCGATTACCGGACCCGTCGCCTCTGACAAAGGCTCTATGACCAGCCTGCTCGCCGTCTTTGGCGTTCTGTTGCTGCTCTTCAGGCTCTGGTGGTTCTGGGATCTGCGCCTTGACATGACGACACTCATTCTGGGTGAATCAGTCGAAGGCCAGACGCCGCATCAGCTGCGCATCCTTCTGGCCCATGCCGCACCCTGGTTCTACATACTAACCGCAATCCTGCTTTGGATGGTGACGCGTGCCGCGACCGTCGTGCCCAATAGCTTCCGCTGGGTGGTTGCGGCCAGCTACACGCAGATCCTGCTGTTTATGATTCCGCTTGTGGCCGTCGGCCTGACGGCACTGGTCCGGTCACTGCGGGCGCTGCGCGCCGAAAGTACAAAGCCCTCACCCGTGCGCGGAGCCTTTGGCCAGACGCTCGAAAGCGCCATTGGCGCCCTGGCCTGGGCGGGCGGCCTCTCCCTGATGGCGCAGATCTGGGGCACCCTGCTTGTCGATGTTACTTCGTCAGAATATGCAGCCAACATGCGTCAAGTCATGGTCATCGCCACCGTAACCCTCGTCGGTTGGGTGCTGCTGACTTTCCTGCGCGGCTATTTCGACGCATACGCCACGGACAAGCCGGCGACAGGTCCGGTGGACGAGGATGCTGAGGTGCATGACAGCATGCCCTCTCGACTTGGCACTGTGCTGCCGGTGTTGCGCGGGATCGTGCTCGGTGGGGTGATCGCCTTTACCAGCCTAATCGTGATCTCGCGACTGGGGATAGATATCGCCCCGTTGCTGGCCGCTTTCGGCATTCTGGGCCTTGCCGTCTCCTTCGGGTCGCAGGCGCTGGTGCGCGATATCGTTTCGGGCTTTTTCTTCATGGTCGAGGATGCGTTCCGTGTCGGTGAGTATGTCGATACAGGCCGCCTGAAAGGCACGGTCGAGAAAATCTCGCTGCGTTCGGTGCAGTTGCGCCACCAGAGCGGGCAGATCCATACGGTTCCCTTCGGACAGATCCCATCACTAACCAATGCCAGTCGCGACTGGGCGACCATCAAGTTCAACCTCAGGCTAGACCGTTCGGTCGATATCGAGAAGGCCCGCAAAGCGATCAAGAAGGTCGGCGTGGCGATGATGGAAAACCCGGAGATAGCCCCGCACCTGATCGCGCCTCTTAAGATGCAGGGTGTTGTTGATATTGCCGACAATGCCATCGTGGTCAGGCTGAAATTCACGGCAAAGCCGGCCCATGCCAGCACGGTTCAGCGCACTGCGATGAAATTGGTCTATCAGGCGCTCAACGAGGCCGGTATCGCGTTTGCCTCGAATGCGGTGACTGTCAACTCCGCCGAAGACCGGATTGGAGCGGCGGCGGCCATCACCAGGGTGCCAGCTGTCGCTCCGGTCACGCCGACCGACTAGCTGGCTGTCAAAAACTCCTCGCAGCTGTGCCATTGTTGTAAATCACTGTCTCCGGAATGATTTTCGAGATTGTGATGTGCGGAGAGGATGTGCGGACGGGATCGCTGTTGAGCTATGTGGATATCGGGACGCGTGCCCGCCGCGATCATCCTGTGCGGACGATCCGTCGCCTCTTGAATGAGGCGCTTTGTGCGCTGGAGGCGGATTTCACGGCGTTGTATTCGGGTGTCGGGCACCCTTCGGTCCCGCCGGAGAAGCCTCTGCGGACTCTGTCAGATAGAATATGGTTTACCAACTTAATGCGTGTCGCAACCTGCGGCGTCATGAGTAGTGCCCGCTTTGATGTGCGCGGGGAAGGCGTTGTGCGCGATCTTGGCGAGCTAGGGCATCATTGGCCCCTGCACGTTCGCGTTCGTCTCCTAGCTAGAGGCGAGGACGAGCGGCATGCCCGTGCTGACGACGAACTTGGCGAATATCGTTCACGTTGCGCCGGAAAGATCGAGCGGCGTGGTCACCGCCCGGGTGTCGGTTCCGACCTGATGGTCAATGAGAATAATGGCGGTCTCCGCGATGGCGAAGTGTTGTATGGTTCGCTTCCTGATTGAAGCGGGTTGTTTAACTGCGTCGCTGCAAAGCGTCAGCGCTCCGCTGTGACGGGCTGCGCTCCGGCGGCGAGCAGCGCCTGATGCACGCCGAAGAAATCCTCGAGATGACGCGTCGCCTTGATCAGGCCGCCATCGAAATAGTGGAACTCGATCGTCATCAATTCGATCGGAGCGCCCGTCGGCGACAGGCCGAGGAACGGGCCGATCTGTCGGCCGCGCAACGTGCAGCGGCAGGCGACGATCTCGGGCCCACAAGCGTAAATCTCGTCCACCGTGTAGCTCAAGTCGGCCAGCACGGAGTGAAGATAGTGCACAGTTCCCTTCTGGCCCTCACGCCCACCGGGGTTGCCGGGCACCGAGGGAAGCGCCTTCCAGTCCGACGCGAGGATCCCATCGAAGCCGTCGACATTCCGGGTTGCGAAGACGTCATAGAAGGCGCGCACCGCGACTATTGTATCTGACATGGACATCACCTTCCGCGTCCCCGATTGTTCGGCCGGTGGGGAGATCAAAGCTAGCCAGCGACCTAACACGAAGTCAATGAATTGATATCTGCTTCGCGATGCAGTCCGTGCATTCTGGTCGTCTCGACTCAACTTTCTCGCCGATTGCGCGGCGATGGCCGAGACGCGCTCGACCACGAAGGCGGGAGAACGGCTGGCACTGAGCTACCCCGCCATCAGCCACGCGCTGAACCGTATGCGGGATTTCACCAGCGATCCGAACCGCTTCGCTGGCACTTGTCAGCGGGAGCTTCGTGCCGGCCGCCACGGCGTATCTCTTCTGCGTGGGCGCGAGCGACTAAGCCATGGCAACGATCGCGCCCGTTCTGATCCGACGGCTGCGAAAGTTAAGGCCGCCTTGACCTTGCGTTCATCGGCGCAAAGCCGCCCGATGGGGCCTACATCGCGCATGAATTCTTCCGCGAGCGCTTCGTTGGCGTAGTCTGCGCGCGCGGTCCGCTTGCCATCGAGGTCGGATAGAGTCTGCTCGACTTCAATGACTACCTCGCCTTCCAGCACGCGCTGGTCTCGTTCCGCGATACGCGGCCGCGAGCGGCGCGTCGCGGTGGCGACGCTGAGTTTCGCCGCCAACATCGCCGTTGTGTCGGGCACCATGATCGCGTCGTTGCATCTGCGCTTTAAGGGCCGGTATCGGGCAACGTATACCTAAACCCACCATGCAGGCGGACAACCGCTTTCGGCCAATTACAGCGCTACCTCGCCCTCATAGCGCTGCTTGCATCGATGATCGACTTCGCCCCGAAAGCGATGAAGATGAGGCCCGTCGCACGTGTGATGCGGCGTGCATGTCGGAGGAAGAAGCGGCGAATGACAGCGAGACCGGTCCAGTAAATGACGATCAGATCTGCGAAGATGAATCCGGTCAGGCATCCGACCAGAACGATGGCAGACGAGGACAGTGTCAGGTTGGCTCCGTACTGGCCCAGGATCGCCGTCAGCATTGCAAGGGCGAAGGGGTAGGCCTTTGGGTTCGACAGCCCGAAAACAAGACCGCTGCGCCATGGGTTTACGACGATCGGCGTCGAGCCATCGCCTTTCGCAAGGAGCGCCTTTGCGCCGAGCCAGATCAGGTAGAGCCCGCAGGCGATTCCGAGCCAGTCGAATAACTCCGATCCAAGCCTTGAGATGCCGACGATGGCAAGCAGCGCAAGGCACGACCAGGCAACATCCCCGACGAGGTGAGCGGCCAAAAACCTGAAGGCCGATGCCCGACCTCTAGTTGCCGACAGCGACAGGGTGGCCAGCGTGGCGGGGCCGGGCACGAGAACATAGATCATTCCGGCCACGACCGCCGCGACAAAAATCTCCATGCTGCTCATCCTCGCTTGATTGAGCGGTGACGATAGCACGGCCGTTCGATAGCTGCATTGTTGCCCTTTACGACCCAGCAATTTCCTAGGAATGCAAGCTTGGCGGAATGGTCCGCTTTCCTGATCGTCGCGACAACAATGGGAATGCAGGGCTACCGCCGCATTCGGCCAAAAGCGGCTACGACATGTTAAAGTGCCACCCGCTATCATTCTGGGTAGCTATCTTTGGCTCCTTACAAACCCGACAATGGCCGACACGACCGCACCTTCGCGGCCGACGAAGCCGTGATAGGACTGGCCCCGGCAGGGGTTTCCACGGCTGGTTCCGCCATCGATCCAGACAAGCCGGGCACGCCCTGAAGCCCATTCCATGAAGGGCTGAACCATGTTGTAGTGTGTGACGTGGCAATCGTCGCGGCGATGATGGATAACGAGTGTAGGCGGCAATGTATTCGGTAATCCCACAGTTTGGCGCACATGATCCAGCATGGATGAGGTGAAGACCACGGCATCTGGTCCTGCAGAGAGCGCGGGCGGTACGCGGGTTGATCCCCGGCTCATGGCGACCAGCACGACTTTAGGTGCGATCTGACGCGTGGCCCGGATGGCAGCGGAGGGATCAGCGCCAGCATCGAGCAGCAGGCTGGCGATACCAGCCGAAGCATAGCGACCGCGCGTGCGGACAATCCAGTTGCTATCTCGTGCGATGGAGCCATCGCCGGACAGCCCGATATCGCCATCTCCACCTGGCATCAGGATCACGACAGTGGAGGGCTTTCCGCGCGGCATGGTGAGCAGGGCTCGCCCACCGCCGAAGAAGCCGCCGCCGACCGAGATCACCTGCTCGCCGGGGCGATAGGTTTCCTGAGCGGCAGCTGGGATGGTTGCTGACAGCAGCGCAAGTGCAAGCGCCAATGCCGCGCCAGAAAGGCGGGATTTACGAATAGTGGTTTTCGAAAGGGTCATGGTTTCCTCATGTGGGTTTTGTTCGACCGGAGGGATCAAACCATGGAATTCGAGATAAATCCATATTTGGGATAATCCTTTTACAGGATCATATCGAGTGCCGCTTTCCTGCCACATGGAACACCGGCATGCGCAGAACCACGAAAACCGATCATCACCTGACGTTTCGGGAGCTGCTGCTGGCGACGCGAAAGACGAATGGCGTGACCCAGGCTGAGGTGGCCAAGCGTTTGGGCAGGCCGCAGAGCTTTGTCGCCAAGGTCGAAAATGGCGAGCGCCGGCTCGATGTTGTCGAACTCGTTGGCTATTCCAGAGCGATTGGAGCCGAACCGTTGGCGATCATGACGGCGATGGTGGAAGCCGTCGAAGAACACCGGCCGAGTTGAACAAGTGCCCTCTGCTATATCGTGCTGTGCGCTCCTTTTGCACGTGATTGCTCACCCGACGCGCTCCACAAGCCAATCGATAAGGCCATTCCGGATGGCGGCTCGGGCAAGGCCACGACGATCCCACAGGATCACGTCGTCGCGGTGGTCAGCGAAGAGCTTTGTCTTCTCGCTGTGGCAAGCGAAGATCAGGCGGTCGTGCACCGAAGACTGGTCGTGGATCTCGACATAACGGTCGAGCACCTGCTGGCTTGCTGAAGACTTGACCTGCACCAGTGCCGTCTCGCCGGTCACGGATTGTTCGACGATCATGTCCGCATCCTTCTGTGTGCCACCGAGCGCCGAAACGCGGTTCCAACCGGATCGTGCGAGGATGAGATCAACCAGCGTCTCGAAATCCGCCCAGTGCAACGCGGCGATCATATCGTCGGCGACGTCCTCCATGTTGGCCCTTGCGGCTGTGGCGCGTTCAACCAACGGATCGCGCTCGCCCCTGATGCGCCGCAGCAGATAGGCGCTCTCGGCGATGTTGCAGATCGTGCGCTGGTAGCCTGCAACGCGCGTGAGGCGAGTGCTGAGGCCTGAGATCGTCAGCGGCTCGCCGGCAACGTTGGTGTTGCGCCAGCCACCAATGGCGCGGCGCCTGAGATAGCCATGGGTGGCGGCAGCCTCCGCACCGCCAGAAAGACCACTCGGGCTTTCCATGCCGACAATCTCAACGCCGTCGGCGGCATGCGCCCACCAGAGTTGCCCGCTCTCGAAGGTGATCCAGATGCCAGTCTCTGGCAGGGTCACGAAGGCATGGAGCTGATTGGCCGAGTGTCGGGCCACGGCTGGAAGCCGCCCGAGTCCGACATAGTAGCAGGTCACACGATCAGGATCGGGAGCGGTCACCAGTTCCACGGGAATAGCGCGGGGTGAATATTCCAGGACGCCATCGGCGATGCATCGCTTGGCCCATGCCCCGCCGGGGCCGAGCTTGATGTAGCGGACGGGAATGTCGGGCGTGGGTTCGGGCTCTGGCATGGTGACCTCCTCATTGGTGACGGGTCGGACCAAACCATGCTTCGTAAGACATATCCACATTTAGGATATTTTGTGTGCGACAATCTTTTCCCCGCCGATCAAGGCCCTGCCATCATCGCGATGCTCAGACCCCTCAGGTGGCGTGCCTTTTCCGTGAGCCTCGGAATGTTGCCGCCGATCCCGATATTCGACTGGACTAGTGCCGCGAACGGAGCGTGTGTGGTCATAGCGAAGCCGGTGCCGACGACAGGGGATGGCGGCGAACAGCGCGCATGCAGGAGGATGGGATGGCTAGAGATGACCCGGGAAAGAGCGGTCCGGCTGGAGACCCGAAGCATCTGATTGCAGGCCGCGCAGCGGCCTCAGGCACAACAGATGACATAGCTGCTCTGGATGCTGTGCTCGGTCTCGGGGTTCGGGTAGCTCGGGCGCGGATCGAGACTTGCGCTACCCTGATGGGCA
>JBOFFB010000563.1:0-6838 GCA_051648385.1 Allobosea sp. | reverse complement strand
CGCTACATCGCCATGGCGTTCATCATGCTGGGATTGGCAGCCTTCCGTGAGTGGCGCGCTCTCGCCATCGTGCTGTTCGTCGGCGCCGCCATGGCAGCGCTGGATTATCATTTCGTCGGCAAGGCCGGTGGCAAGACCTTGCCGCATGCCATCGCCGGTGTGGCGTGTTTTGTGCTGGCGGCGGGCGCGCTCTCCGTCATGCGTGGTTGAGGTTCTGACATGTCCGTACGCCGTTTAGCCCCCGATGCCCTGCAGCCCGTCGCGTTCGATTTCTCGAAGACGAACGACAACTGGGCTGATGGGCAGATCGCCAAATACCCCAAGGGCCGCGAGGCGTCCGCCGTCATTCCGCTGTTGTGGATGGCGCAGGAGCAGGCTGGAGGCTGGTTGCCGCAGAAGGCCATCGAGGCCGTCGGGCGCAAGCTCGGCATGCCCTACATGCGCGTGTTCGAAATCGCGACCTTCTACACGATGTTCAACCTCGCTCCCGCGGGCGAGCATTTCGTGCAGGTCTGCGGCACCGTGCCCTGTCATCTGAAAGGCGCGCGTGAAATCATCAAGGTCTGCGAAGACAAGATCGGCCCGCAATCGACCGTGACGGCGGACGGCAAGCTCTCATGGCTGGAGGTCGAGTGCCTCGGCGCCTGCTGCAACGCGCCGATGGTGCAGATCAACTACGATTACTATGAAGATCTGACACCCGAAAATTTCGCCAAGCTGCTCGACGATTTGCGCGCTGGCAAAAAGGTGAAGCCCGGCCCGCAGGCCGCCCGCTCATGCTCCGAGCCGCTTGGCGGTGGCGAAACGCTGAAGGACAAGGCGCTGTATGATGGCAGCGCCGTTGGGCGGGGTGGCTGGCAGGAACGCATTGCTGCTGATCGGGATGCTGCGAAGAAGGCATCTGAAGCTGCGGAGGCAGCGAAGGCTGCGGCTGCAAGTGCGGGTGCTGCACCTGTTCCAGTTTCGCCCCCAATCACCCCTGCTGCGACATTGGCGGCTCCCTCGCCCCTTGCGGGAGAGGGTGGGGAGAGGGGTCGCACAATGCTCGCCGCGACGCCTGCCGAAGCAAAAGAACCTGCCGAAGCCGCGCAACCCCTCTCACCAACTCTCTCCCGTAAGGGGAGAGAGAGTGCGAGCGCATCTTCCCCCAAGGCCGCTGCCACATCCGCCGACACCGACGCGCCAGCGCTCCTCACCAAGCCGCGTGCCGGCAAGGGCGACGATCTCAAGCTCATCTGGGGTGTAGGCCCGAAGCTCGAACAGCTGCTGCACACGGTTGGCGTGTGGCATTTCGACCAGATCGCCGCCTGGACCGACAACGAACTTGCATGGATCGACACCAAGATGGAAGGCTTCAAGGGCCGCGCCGCGCGTGACAAGTGGGTCGAGCAATCGAAAAAGCTGGCAACTGGCTGGCGGCCAGTCACCGCAGCTGGCGACAAGTCGAAGGCAAAGTGAGGACGTCATGACAGAAAAAGTGACGAACGAACTGATTTATGAAGTGCTCAAGTCAATGCAGGCGCGCATGTCGAACGTCGAAGACGGTTTACGTGACCTAAAGGGCGAACTTGTTGGCATTCGTGGACACATGATCGCAACGCAATCTGACATTCAAAGCATCTATGGTCGCCTTGGCTCCATTGAAGTGCGGGTCGAGCGCATCGAGCGCCGCCTCGACATCATCCACGAACCGGCCGAGTAAGGACGCGAGGTATCATGCTCAGCGACAAGGACCGCATTTTCACCAATCTTTACGGCCTGCAGGACGTCTCGCTGAAGGGCGCGATGCAGCGTGGCCAGTGGGACGGCACCAAGTTCATTCTCGATCAGGGCCGTGACTGGATCATCGATGAGATGAAGCGCTCCGGCCTGCGCGGGCGCGGCGGGGCGGGCTTCCCGACCGGGATGAAGTGGTCCTTCATGCCCAAGGTCTCAGATGGCCGCCCGAGCTATCTTGTCGTCAATGCCGACGAGTCGGAGCCCGGCACCTGCAAGGACCGCGAGATCATGCGCAATGATCCGCACACGTTGGTGGAAGGCTGCCTGATCGCAAGCTTCGCCATGGGCGCAAATGCGGCTTACATCTACATTCGTGGCGAATATGTGCGCGAGCGCGAGGCGCTGCAGCGCGCGGTGGATGAGGCCTATGAGGCGAGGCTGATCGGCAAGGACAACATCAACGGCTATCCGTTCGATCTGTATGTCCACCACGGGGCAGGGGCCTACATCTGCGGCGAGGAAACCGCGCTGCTCGAAAGCCTTGAAGGCAAGAAGGGCATGCCGCGCCTGAAGCCACCTTTTCCGGCCAATGTCGGGCTTTATGGCTGCCCGACGACGGTCAACAACGTCGAATCGATTGCCGTTGCGCCGACCATCCTGCGCCGTGGCGCGAGCTGGTTCTCATCCATCGGCAATCCGAACAATGTCGGGACAAAGCTGTTCTGCGTCTCCGGCCACGTCAACAAGCCGTGCAATGTCGAAGAAGCGATGGGCATCCCGTTCCGCGAGTTGATCGACAAGCATTGCGGCGGCGTGCGCGGCGGCTGGGACAACCTCAAATGCGTCATCCCCGGCGGCTCTTCGGTGCGGATGGTTCCTGCGGCGCAGATCATCGATACGCCGATGGATTTCGATTCGCTGTCGAAGCTGAAATCAGGCCTCGGCACGGCGGCGGTCATCGTCATGGACAAATCGACTGATGTGGTCCGCGCCATCGCGCGCATCTCCTATTTTTACAAGCACGAGAGCTGCGGCCAGTGCACGCCCTGCCGCGAAGGCACTGGGTGGATGTGGCGCGTGCTCAACCGCATGGCCGATGGCCGCGCCCAGAAGCGCGAGATCGACATGCTGCTGGAGGTCACCAAGCAGGTCGAAGGCCACACCATCTGCGCGCTGGGTGATGCAGCCGCCTGGCCGATCCAGGGCCTGATCGCCCATTTCCGTCATGAAATCGAGGAACGGATCGACCAGTATGCGGCGAACCCGCACAGTGAGCCGGTCAAGCTGATGGCGGCGGAGTAGTGCACATGCAGCTTCACGAGGTAAAACAACGTCTTGATGCGCGGAAATCGGACCTTTCCGGTTCGACCTTTGCTGATGTCAACATGTCGGGCGCGTGGGTGGAGAACGTCAACCTTTCCGGCGCGTCCTTCGACGATGTCAATCTCTCCGGCTGGCGCATCAACAATGCCAACATGGCGGGCCTCAGGGTCACCAAGGCAAATCTGGTCGGTGCCTCAATCTCCGGCTGTCGGCTGGATGGCATGACGATCGATGGCATTGAAGTGTCGGCGATGATTGCTGCTTACCGCGCGGCGACCGTACCGAAGCACGAAGGCGAATGAGACAGCATCGATGACAAAACTCCTTATTGACGGCATCGAAGTCGACGTTCCGGCGGATTTCACCGTGTTGCAGGCCTGTGAGGCTGCGGGGGCGGAGATTCCGCGTTTCTGCTTCCATGAGCGGCTGTCGATCGCCGGTAATTGCCGCATGTGCCTTGTCGAGGTGAAGGGCGGCCCGCCCAAGCCCCAGGCCAGCTGTGCCATCGGCGTGCGCGATTTGCGCCCCGGCCCGAATGGCGAGCCGCCAGTCGTTTCGACCAAATCTCCCATGGTGAAAAAGGCGCGCGAGGGCGTGATGGAGTTTCTGCTCCTCAACCACCCGCTCGATTGCCCGATCTGTGACCAGGGCGGCGAGTGCGATTTGCAGGACCAGGCCATGGCTTACGGTGTCGACAACTCGCGCTATGCCGAAAACAAGCGCGCGGTCGAGGACAAATACATCGGCCCGCTGGTCAAGACGCATATGACGCGCTGCATCCACTGCACGCGCTGCGTCCGCTTTACCACCGAAGTCGCTGGCGGCACGGATCTCGGCGCCATCGGGCGCGGCGAGGACATGGAGATCACCACCTATCTCGAACAGGCGATGACCTCCGAATTGCAGGGCAATGTCATCGATCTTTGCCCCGTCGGCGCGCTGACCTCAAAGCCCTACGCCTTTAACGCGCGACCATGGGAATTGCAGAAAACCGAGAGCATCGACGTGATGGACGCGGTCGGCTCAGCCATCCGAGTTGATTCGCGCGGTACGGAGGTGATGCGCATCATGCCGCGCACCAATGACGCGGTGAACGAGGAATGGATTTCCGACAAGACCCGCTTCATCTGGGATGGCCTCAAGACCCAGCGCCTTGACCGGCCATACATCCGCAGGGATGGCCAGTTGCAGCCCGCCTCGTGGGCTGAGGCGCTTACGGTGGTGGCTGACAAGCTGAAATCCACAGCGCCCGCCCGCATCGGTGCGCTGGCAGGCGATCTTGCTACGGTTGAGGAAATGTTCGCGCTGAAGGCCTTGATAGGGTCGCTCAGCGTCACCAACATCGATTGCCGCATTGATGGCGCGCGACTAGACACCTCAGTTGGTCGCGCTGGTTACATGCTCAACGCTGGCATCGCTGGCATCGAGGATGCCGACGCGATCCTGCTGATCGGCACCAACCCGCGCAAGGAAGCCAGCCTCGTCAACACCCGCATCCGGAAGCGCTGGCTCAAGGGCGGCGTGGTGATCGGGCTGATCGGCGAGAAAGCGGATTTGACCTATGATTACAATTATCTCGGCGCAGGTCCTGAATCATTGTCCGAGCTGGTCAAGACCTATGAGAGCATCAAGGCCAAGCATCCGCTGGTGATGGTCGGGCAGGGCGCTTTGGCCCGGCCTGATGGCGCGGCAGTGCTGTCAATGGCAGCGCAGTTCGCGTCGCAGATCGGTGCAGTGCGTGACGACTGGAACGGCTTTGCAGTGCTGCACACAGCCGCCTCGCGTGTCGGCGGGCTAGATCTCGGCTTTGTGCCAGGCGAGAGCGGTTTGAGTGCGACTGACATGCTCAAGCCCGGAGTGCTTGATGTGCTTTATCTGCTCGGCGTCGATGAGGTGGAAGTGCCAGCGGGTGCATTCGTGATCTATCAGGGCAGCCACGGCGACAAGGGCGCGCACCGTGCCGATGTCATCCTGCCGGGTGCGGCCTACACGGAGAAATCCGGCACTTATGTGAACACCGAAGGCCGCGTCCAGATGACCAGCCGCGCCGTGTTCCCGCCCGGCGAAGCGAAGGAAGACTGGGCCATCGTCCGCGCGCTTTCCGGCTCACTCGGCCAAGCCTTGCCGTTCGACACGCTGGCGCAACTGCGCAAGGCGCTCTACGCCGCCCATCCGCATTTCGCAGGTATCGGCGAGATCGCGGCAGGTGACCGCGCCGGGATTGCAACGCTCGCCACGCGCGGCGGCAAGGTCGGCAAAATGGCGTTTGCTTCGCCCGTCACCGCCTACTACCAGACAAACCCGATTGCGCGCGCCTCGGCGGTCATGGCCGAGTGCCAGTCGCTGGTCGATGGCCGCACGCAGCAGGCAGCGGAATAAGGAGCCCACATGCCCGAATTGCTCCTGACGCTCGCAATCATCATCGGCAAATCGTTGCTGCTGATCGCCAGCTTGCTCGTCTTCATTGCCTATATCCTCTACGCTGACCGCAAGATCTGGGCGGCGGTGCAGCTCAGGCGCGGCCCGAACGTGGTCGGCCCGTGGGGCCTGCTGCAATCTTTCGCTGATCTGCTCAAGTTCGTGCTGAAGGAGCCGATCATCCCGGCCGGGGCCAACAAGGGCGTGTTCCTGCTTGCGCCTCTGGTCACCGTGGTGTTGGCGCTGTCTGCGTGGGCTGTAATTCCTGTCGATGCCGGCTGGGCCATCGCCGAGATCAATGTCGGAATCCTCTACATTTTCGCTATCTCGTCGCTCGGCGTCTACGGCATCATCATGGCCGGTTGGGCTTCCAACTCGAAGTACCCGTTCCTCGGCGCGCTGCGTTCGGCGGCGCAGATGGTGTCTTACGAGGTCTCCATCGGCTTTGTCATCATCACGGTGCTGCTCTGCGTCGGCTCGCTGAACCTCACCGCGATCGTCAACGCGCAGGCCAGCCCTTACGGCCTGCTCGGCTGGTATTTCATCCCGCTGTTCCCGATGTTCGTGATCTTCTTCATCTCGGCATTGGCAGAAACCAACCGCCCGCCCTTCGATCTGCCGGAAGCCGAATCGGAGCTGGTGGCGGGTTTCATGGTGGAATACTCATCCACGCCGTATTTGCTCTTCATGCTCGGCGAGTACGTGGCAATCATCACCATGTGTTCGCTGTGCGTGATCCTGTTTATGGGCGGCTGGCTGCCACCTTTGCCGGTCGCGCCGTTCACATGGGTGCCGGGCGCGGTCTGGTTTATTCTCAAGGTCTGCATGGTGTTCTTTATGTTCGCCATGGTGAAGGCGTTCGTGCCGCGCTATCGCTATGATCAACTGATGAGACTTGGCTGGAAGGTCTTCCTGCCGCTATCTCTGGCAATGGTGGTGCTCACTGCGCTGGTGCTTCAGGTCATGGGTTGGGCGCCGGTCAAGGGGTGAGGTGATGTCCACCATCGCAGCTATTGGCGCGCTGGTGGGAGCCGTGCTGGGTTACGTGAATGCGCATCTGATTTCCGGCGTCGTCATCAAGGCGTTGCAGGCGACAGACAACTCGCAGAATGAAACCCAGCGGGCGGACTACCGGGCAAGGATCAGGCTGTTCTGGCTGATCGTGCATCTGGTGTTGATCGGCGGGGGCAGCCTCGCCGGAATTGGAATGGCCAACTGGCTTTTTGGCTGATTGGCAAACGGGAATTGGAGAGACGCATGGCGTTTCGACTGGATCAGGCTGCCAAATCGCTGCTCTTGAAGGAGTTCGTCGGCGCGTTTGCGCTGTCGATGCGCTACTTCTTCAAACCGAAAGCCACGCTCAACTACCCGTTCGAGA